>JAVFAP010000177.1:0-7695 GCA_034002445.1 bacterium
CGGTGTCCCCTACATGCACATCGAGGACGATCGCCACCTGCGCCGCCTGCTGTTAGGAGGAACCGAGGCAACCTTCCAGGCACTTGGTGCGATTCTCTTGGCGGAGATGAAACAGGCCCAATGCTACGTCGCCATCCGCGGCCAGGACAACGTATTCGAACTAGCCGATGTCCCCAAGGAAAAACTGGAACTGTACGACAAATACATCGTCAAACCCGTCCATATCGAACAGCGGGTCAAGCGCACCCGGTGGGTGGTGATGCGTTACCCCAACTTTTCCATGGCGCAGTTGGCCCAAAAATCGACCGCATCCTTCCAGAATTTCTACTACGATGTCTGCTGTCTCGATTATGCCAAGATGAGCCAGGCGGTGCAGCCCCTGCTGGCCTTGATGAACCAAACCAGCCGGGTGCGGATCGTTGCCCCCCAGACCGATTTGCGTTTCTCCATCGCAGGAATTCCCGCCAAACCCTGCTGCGGCGATCACAACATTCCCGATGGCGAATGCTACACCGCCCCCGTGCGGGATTCCATCCAGGGGACGATTTTCTTCAACACCCCCTCCATCCACGAAGGCATTTTGTACAACACCATTCAACTGACCTTCAAGGACGGCCAGGCGGTCGAGATGAAGTCGGGCGCCAACTCCGAACGCTTGCGCAAGGTGCTGACCGCCGATCCCGGCGCCTCGTATGTGGGTGAATTCGCCCTAGGCTTCAACCCCTTTATTCTAGATCCGATGAAGGACATTTTATTTGATGAAAAGATCGCGGGGTCCATCCACATGGCCATGGGCGCATGCTACGACGAAGCCCCCAACGGCAACGAGTCGGCCCTGCATTGGGATCTGATCCAAATCCAGCGGCCGGAATACGGCGGGGGTGAGATTTATTTTGATGATGTCCTGATCCGCAAGGACGGCCTCTTTATCCTCCCCGAACTCCAGAATCTCAACCCCGACAATCTAAAATAATTTGCAATCCCTAGAAAGGGGAGATGAATAATCCGTCGTGGTGGGCTCAACGCGCTTTCAGCGCATTGAGCCCAAGACAGATACCAGACCTGGTTTTCTGGATTACCAACCCCCTGCGCACCTTGGTGGGCTACGGTCGCTTCGCTCCTTTTGAGCCCACCCTACGCCCCCACCTACAGCCTACCTCCAACGGCTCATCTACGGCTGCCTAAACCCAATCCGCGGGCCGCAATACCACGGCACCCAGCCAGGCGATCCCCACCAGTAACCCGCTGGCATAGAGCGTGGTCCCAAAGGCTTCCATCATCCAGCCGCCAACGGAAGGCCCCACCAGTCCCGCGATGCCATAGGCGAGGAATACATAAGGATAAATCAGACCAATCTTCTCGTTCCCAAACGTTTCCGCGATCTGGGCGGCAAACAGCACAAAACAGCCCCCATAGCAAAATCCCACCAGACCTGCCGCTATGGCAAAATTCCAATAGATGGTGCTCCATTCCAGGTACAGGCCGGTTATCCCTTGCGCGACCAGGCATACAAAAATCGCGAGCCCCCCCAAGCGGTCGAAAAAGATCCCCCAAGCAATTCGCCCACAAGCGTTTCCGACCGAAAAAGTGATGATCGCCAACGCGGCGTGAGGCGCGGTGAGCCCCGTCATCAGGCCCATCGACATCAAATTTCCGATAATCAGCAAACCGCCAAATGTCCCGCAAAACATGCCCACGAACAACCGCCCAAACGCTCGGCTAACAAGAATTCGGCGAATGGGTTGGTGGGGAGCGACCACCGGGGCAAGCATCGACTGGGGTGGAAGCGCAAAGAACAGCGAACACACCATCACCAGCACCCCAATACCCAAACCGACATCATGGATCAGCGTCAGTACCGGCACCCCACCTTGGAGCCCATACTCGATAATCTCCGTCAGCAAAATGGCGCCACAGCCAAAACCACAAACCGCCAACCCCGTCACCAGTCCCTTGATGTGGGGAAACCAGCGGACGCAGGTCGAAAGCGGACAAACGTAGGCGAATCCTATCCCAATTCCCGCCACAACACCCACGCCCAACAACAGTAGCCAAAAATTCCCGCCAGACCTGGAGGCGATCCACCACCCCAAGCCAAACAGCGCTCCCCCCATCATCCCAACCCACCGGGGCCCGATGCGCTGCTGCAACATCCCGGCCCCGACCATGCTCATCGTAAACGAGGCGATGCATACCCCGAAGATTGTCCCCGCCTCCCCATCCCCAATCCCATGTTCCGCCCTCAGCGCGGGGCTGAAGGCACTCCAGGCATAGATCCCTCCCAGCCCCATCTGCGACAGAATGGATGCGAACAAAATCAGATAACGTCTCATGTGGATACGGCTCCTATCCTTGGGTTGTCGATCGCCGATTCACAGAAGGCAGGGGGCACGCGTGGGTGATTTCCAGCAAGGTGTTACGTACGCGAATCGGCTGATA
Organism: bacterium; assembly: GCA_034002445.1. Taxonomy (GTDB): domain Bacteria; phylum Hinthialibacterota; class Hinthialibacteria; order Hinthialibacterales; family Hinthialibacteraceae; genus JAVFAP01. The sequence goes on from JAVFAP010000177.1 coordinate 2,440, forward strand.
CAGAGTCGTGTTGTTTGCGGTGTTTGTATTTATATCACTTGAAACCGAGAAAGGGAGACACGCTCCTCGATTTTTCCCCATTTTTTCTTTCTCTCCGCAATTCAAGTGCCTTCCTTTTCGCCAAAAAACCCAAACCGGGGGAACCCAATCCTTACATAATTACCACGAGTTTTTACAATGCAGGCAACCATCTGTCTAATCTAAATAATTGAGGACTCCCATGACCTATGCCATCTTACTTCTTGCCGGATTATTCGAAGTCGCTTGGGCGATTGGCATGAAATACAGCGAGGGTTTTACCCGCCTCTGGCCCTCGCTGTGGACCCTGATCGCCATGGCCATCAGTGTCTGGCTGCTGGGCTATGCCATGAAAAGCCTGCCCGTCGGCACTGCCTACGCGGTATGGACCGGCGTGGGCGCGGTGGGCACCGCGATCCTGGGGATTTTCCTCTTTGGCGAACCGGCCACACTCCTCCGCCTCTCCTGTATCGGCCTGATCGTCGCCGGTATCATGGGGCTGAAATTTCTCGGCTGAAGAACCACGCAAGTACGCATGAAAAAAGGGCTGCCTTGGAGGGCAACCCTTTTGGTCTTTACTTCTTCGGCTTACTCGCTCTTCTCTTTCGGTGGCAGTTTCCATACCAGCGAAATGAGATACCCCACCAGCCCCAGCCCGATCACAAACGTGATGAGGAAAAGCAGCAAACTGGATGTGCTCGGACGGACCACCAACTGATCGACCGTGAAATACGATTGCAAGGAGATAATCCGCAGCAGATCCCGCCCCATCGTCATCCCCACCAAAGTGACAGCGAATAGAACTACCGAACCCCAGATAAACTTGCTGTTGTTCTCTGTGACCAACGCCAAGATCAGGGTAATCAACGTAAACACACCGGTGCAGGTCCCGATCGCCCAACCCACGAACAAATAGCCATTGCCCATGAAATCAGCGATACGTTCCGAACCCATCGTCATAAGGAAAATTCCGCCTACAACAATCTCAATCACGGTTGTGATTGTCGCCCACAACAGCCCGGCACGGATCATCTTCTTCGCCATCCCCTCGTTCTGGGGATAGAAGCGGAGCTGATACCGCCCAATCACCGCCAGCCACAACCCTGCCACCGGGATCGCGCCAAACAGATTATGCAGGTAACGCGGGATCAACGTGGGATCGGGTGCGACAACGTTTTTCGCACCTGAGTAGATATCCGCCCAATACTGGGGATTCTCGGTCAGAACCGCGTTGTTGGTGAAGATAAAGGCAACCAGCAAGAACAGCACCATGTTGATGGTGATGAGAATCTTGCGAATCCACGCCGAGGCCGGCTTCAGTGCCAGAATGATGTACAGGCTGTAAAAGGCGATCATCACCAGCGCGATGATGGAGAGCCAAAATCCTCCCATCACAATATTCGCGGTATAGAAAAACTGTCCAAACAGAACCTGCACAAAGAGGAGCGGCGCCACCCCCATGGTGATCGCGAAGGACAGCGCGATGGGCATGATCTTAACCAGCAGCAGGTTCGACTTTGCCACCTGCTCGTCCCGGCCTTGAAACCACTCCTGAAACGCCACAATCACCGTACCGCCCAGGACATAATTCATAAAGATGAGGTGAAAGGTAAAAGTAATCCACCCCAATGCCATGAAGATAAACGGAGGGGAAGGGATCCCCAATACATCCGCGGGAGGAATCAGATTCATTGCCCACCCTCCTTTTCACTTTCTTGCATGGGGCTCTGCGCCGCCGGAACCATGGCGTCCCCTTGCCCTTGATTCAGGGATAACAGATATTGGGTTAGATCATGCATGTCTTTTCCAGGTCCCACAAAGGGAGGCATGTAGTATTGTTCGGTATGAAGATTCTCCAGCGCGTGGCGCAGCGAATTCTCCGGCCACCCCTTAATCAAGGGGATGATCCCGTTGGTCCCATCCAGGGTGTGGCATTGCATGCATTGGGCACGGAACAGGGCCTCGCCCCGCTTGCTCTGCGGCAAGACGTCCGGATGCTCACCCAGCGCCACCGCCGTCCAGGGCGCCCATGACAGTACACCTTGATGGTTCAACCGGTCCACATCGCTGACCAAAATGCTGTTGGAATACATGTAATCATAAATGATATAGGGCTTGCGGATGCCCTCGCGGACGAATTCCATCGAGCCGGTCGCCAAAAACGCGATCATCGCCAGTAGAGTGGCCGTCTCCAGGTTGATATAGCGTTTGCGGAGAATCAGCCCCACATAGGCATAAAAGCCAACCAAGGTCGATGAAGCCAGCCCAAAGAGCAAAAATAGGGTCATGGCGATCGCCTGCCCCATCACTAAGTCTCGCGCGGCGGAAGGAACTTGCGAGAAATACCAAATCGAGACCGGTACCATCAAAATCAGGGGAACCAGCCACAATCCCGCTTCCTGGATAATCTCATGGCGCTCATCCCGGGTGTAATTCTTGGCGACATGTACCGCGATGGTCACAAAGATCGCCGCCAGTGACAGCGCGCTGAGTGTGCGTAAAAGAAGCGAAGGCCAGTAAGTGGGGTTGAAAAATCCATCCCAGAAATCACGGGTCTCCAGCCAATCCCCCGGCGTCAGCATGAAGGTAAGAATCCCGTTGATAATCACCAAACTCATAAAGGCTGAGAATGCGTAGATCCAGCCGACGATCATGTGCTTCTTTGGGTCCATCCGGTCCCAGGTCAAATAGTACACATACCCGGCCAGGATTTCCACCAGAAAAAAAACCCATTCCGTCGCCCAGCCCCAAACGAACTGATGAATCAAGGCTGAGGTGGCGGCAGGGCTGACCAAGGCGATCGAAAACCAAATCCCGACCCCCGTCAACGCGCCGAAGATGAACGAAACCAGCACCAGAAAAAAACTGAAATCCTTGAGAAAACGGCGAAGCAGAGGGCGGTTTTGGGCATACGCTTTGTATTCCGTCACGGCGACAAACAATCCTGCACCCACCGCAAAGTGGGCAACCATGACATGAACACAGGCGATGATGGCAATGACCATCCCCCCACCTAACTTGGGCACTTCCCAGATGGGGTACTGCATGCTGAATGCCTTTCCTTTTCGTTGTATTGAATCATGGAATCCAAAAAATCGTCTTTATTTTACCATATTTTGCCTGTAAAAAAGGTGAAATGTTGATTGGCTTGGAAAAACAGCGATAATTAGATACTTTTTCCCGCCAACATGCAGTTCCAGAAAGGACACACCCGCAATGAAAACTGTTGTGATCAATGGCTCCTACCACCGTCAGGGCAACATGACCCACTTGATTGATTGTTTTTCAAAAGGACTGAACCAAACCAATCCTGACACCTCCATCCAAACCGTGAATCTGTTGGATCTGGAGTTCGAGTACTGCCTGGCTTGCCGCGACTGCGGCAAGGATGACGGCCAACCCTTGGGCACCTGCCCGCATCACCAGGATGGCGTCGCCGCCATATTGCAAGCCATGCAGCAGTGTGATATCCTTGTCTTTGCCAATCCCATCCACTTTTTTGGCGCCACCGGCCGCATGAAAAAATTCCTGGAACGCTGCCTGCCCTGTGCGGTGTGGGAAGATGGCCCGCCCCGTGAACGCATCCAGCCCCGCAAAGAGAAAAAAGGGGTGATTCTGCTCTCCTGCATGGCCCCCTCACCCTACGTATGGCTTTTCGGAGGCACCCGGCATTCCACCAAATTATTCGGCAAGGTCTGCCGCTCGTTTGGCTGCGGCAAGGTCAAAAGCCTGGTCGCCGGTGGTATGATGTGGGATCCCAAGCGCTACGAAACTTATTCCCAAAAAGCCTTTCGTCTGGGCCAGTTCGCGGGACAGAAATAGGCGGATTTTTTATCCAGCACCTGGATTCCCTGTGAAACCTCATGGTATGATTGCCCCATCTTGCAGAATTCTCAAAGGGGAGAATAACCAATGACCAATCATGGATCTCATAACCATAGCCACTGCGGGTGCTGCGGCTCCCGCCTCGGGTGCCAGGTCTCCCGCCGCGGTTTCATGGCCGGCATGGGTGCGGCCGCGGGGACCATCGCCCTGTCCTCTCTCACCGCCAAAACCGCCATGGCCCAAGAGCCCATTCGCTTGGGGCCCGTCCGCCTTACCACCGTGGTGCAGCCTGTCCTCGTCTATTCTCTCGGTCAGCGCACCGAAGGCACCAGTTGGCGCAACTGGGGCGGCCTGCATACCCCGCAGGATGTCGCCGACGAACAAAAACGCATTGCCGTCGAACTGGAAGACATGCAGAAAAAGTCAGATTTCCCCATGGAAATCCGGCCTCTGCTCGCCATCAATTCTGTAGATGAAGCCAAAAAAATCGCGCAAAACAATCACGATGTCGTGGTGCTGTATGCCGCCGGCGGCTGGGGCGATATTCTCGAAACCCTCACCGATCCCCAAAAAGCCACCCTGATTTTCCTCCGCCACCGTTCCGGCCCGGTCTATCTGTGGTACGAAATCATCTCCAATCGCTATCTGCGAAAAACCGTCGATGAATACGGCCAGCCCGGCATCACCCCCAAGGATGTCGTCGTCGACCGCTATGATGAACTCTTATGGCGTCTGCGCGCCCTCGCCGCCATCAAAAACACCCGTAACAAAAAAGTGCTCTGTGTGGGGGGGGCCAGCGGCTGGGGTGTCGGCGGTCAAAAAGCGCCGCAACTCACCAAGGATGTCTTTGGGATCGAGTTGGTCGATGTCTCCTATGACGAACTCGGTCAGCGCATCCTCAAAATGCGGGCCCGGCAGCAAATGGTGCAATGGTGCAACGAGCAGGCCGACGCCTTCCTCAAACGGGATGGAATTTCCCTCCATACCGACCGCGAATTCGTTCGCAAGTGCTTCCTGCTGACCGAGGTGTTCCATGAACTGATGGCCGAGCACAAAACCGACGCTCTCACCATCAATGCCTGCATGGGCACCATCATGCAAGTATCGGAAACCACCGCCTGCCTGCCCCTCATGCTGCTGAACGACGCGGGATACATGGCCTTCTGCGAATCCGACTTTGTCGTCATCCCCTCCGGCATCCTGCTCCATTACATTTCCGGCAAGCCGGTCTTCCTCAACGACCCCACCTATCCCCACGATCAAATGGTCACCCTGGCCCACTGCACCGCCCCCAGCCGCATGGATGGGCTGACCGACGAACCCGCCAAAATCTTGACTCACTTTGAATCCGACTGGGGCGCCGCGCCCAAGGTGGAAATGAAACACGGGCAGATCGTGACCACCATTGATCCC
>JAVFAP010000178.1:0-7689 GCA_034002445.1 bacterium
ATGCCACCGCCCCCATCCAATGGCTCTTGGTTGGGACGAGGGTTTCGCTTCCCGCTGGCTCATCCATGCAGTTTATCGTTGATGATACCGATCACCTTCCCGATATGCCTCGTCCTATCCTGGTGAATCAGTCCGTCCCAGGCAAACTCCATGTGGATACCGGCGCGGCGGTATTTGAGATCAACAGCGATGCGCAATTTAACCTCATCAATCAGGTGACCATCGATGGCCAGGACCTTCTGGAGCCACTCGCGCCCCACGAGGCAATTCAGTACGTGCCCTTGGAGGAGGCGAGCGTCGTCCCTGGCGGTTCGCCCGATTTTACCCCCCGCGTCACCCAATTCACGATCGAACGCTATGGTCCCTATGGCCTGCTGCTGAAAGGGCAGGGCAGCATTCTGGATAGCCAGGACAGGGCGGTGCTGGATTACACCATCCGCATGCAGTTTGTGCTGGGAAGCACGGCGGTGCGGATCGATTTCACCGTTGAAAACAATCACTCGTTGATCCCGGATGACATGGGTCAGCCCTCCAACGCCCACAATCAGGGCGCGGTGAACAGCGTGTATCTTGGCAGCCTGGGCTTGTGCGTGCGGTTGCGGGGCGAGAGCGCGCCCCGTCTGCTGACCGAAAACGAGGTGGATCTGCCCTCCCTATCCCAGCCTCTCTTGTTGCATCAAGATTCCAGTGGCACGGATTTTTGGAACGCATACATCGGCTCGGTGGGCTGGCCGGGGCAGGAAAGCCTGGCACACCCCCGGTTGCAATCCTACTGCAACGACAAAGGGTATCGTATCACCGGCGGCGGGCTTGTCGTGCCGGTCACGGGCAATCAAGCCAGGGGATGGATGGCGGTGCAGGCTGGGAGCGGGGCCTGGCTGCAGTGGTCAATGCGGGATTTCTGGCAGAATTTCCCCAAGACGCTCGAAGCCCGGCCCGATGGCACCCTGCGCGTGGATTTGTTTCCCCAAGGCGAGCGCTTCCGCCATAATCTGCGGATCGGTGAAGAGAAGACGCACCGACTTTTGCTGAGCCTGGGACGGGATGGGTTTTCGCCGGCAAACCAGGACGCGATCGCCAAAGCGTTTAACGAACCGTTGGTGGGTGTTGTTGCGCCGGAATGGATCCAAGCAACAGGCGTGTTGCCCGAGGTTCCACTGGTTCAGCCGGACCGCTGGCCTTTGTATGAGGATTATGTTCGGGTGGCGTTTGAACCCAGCCGCATTTTTGATCCCGCCACCGATGACACCAATTTTGGCAACCGGACCTTACTGGAGACGATCGAAAACTACAATTTCTATGGATGGCAGGATTATGGGGATGTCCCCTTGGATTATGAAGCCTTTGGGGAACACCAGGCCGGTCAAATGAATCTCAAGTACTGGTTTTTGTATGGGCTCTGGACTCAGTTTTGCCGCTCCGGCGATCTCCGCTGGCATGCCTTGGCGCGGCCGGCGGCGTGGCACATGGCCGATATCGATCTGCTCCATATCCCGGATGAAGGGCCTCAGCACTGGGCGCATGGAGCCTACTTTGGTCATAGTCAGCATGATGAGCCAGGCAACCTCAATCCCAACCGCAACAGCAATTCACCAAGTGTCGATTTGGTGTTCGGTGTGCCGGGACTGGTGCTGGGCTACTATCTCACCGGGGAGCTCCGCTTTTTGGATTCGGCCAAGGAATCGGTGCAGGGCATCGAATCGATGGCGCAGTTTGTTGATTTTGCGAACCCCCAGCCCTGGGATTCCCAGATTCAGCGCGCACAGGCCAACCTGATTTTTGCGTATATGGAAATCTACCGCGCCACTGGGGATGAACATTGGCTGGAACAACTGAAACAGTCTGTCCAACCCTTGCTGGAATTGGATTCCAAGCCCTGGCTGACAAATCCCCGAGCCTACGGCGCGGCACATCCGGGCGCGTTTATCCGCATGTTTATGATGAACCAGGTTCTGTGGACCTTGGGCCGCTATGTGGATTTCGCGATGGAATACGGTCTTCCCGAAATGGCGGAGGCGCGGACGGCGCTGACGGCCTATGCGGATTTTGTGATCCAGCATGGGATGCAGGAATACCCGGCGGGCAGTGGGCGCGCGGTCCATCCCTATGACATAGTTTTTGATGGCAGTGATCCCAGTTATCTGGATGTGAATAACTGGGCGCTGGTGATGGCCGACGCCTTGGCGTATGTGTACAAATTTTCCGGCGAGGTTCGCTATCTGCAGGCGGCGGAGCGCTTCTACGCCACCGGAACGATCGATCCAGTCTTTGAGGGCGATCCACCGGTCTATATGGGCACCAAGGATCTGGTGAACGCCCTGAATTGGGGCTTGGTGTACATGAATCAGGCGAACCAGGCGGCCGCGATCAAGATGCGGGAATGGATGATGAATTGACGGCGCGGTATCGGCTTCGCGTCAGGAAAACAGGCGGGTGAGACGGGTAAGCAAGCGCTGGCGACGACGGCGCAGTTCATCGACAATGGCGGAAGCGGCTGGGTGGGTATTATCCCACTGGGTAGGTGGAATCCCGAGGTAGCGCAACGCCGCCTCGGTATGCTGCAGGGCGGTTTCGTACCCTTTTTGCTGGTGCTCGAAATACTTCGCCAGTTCCACCCGGGCGAAAACGGCTTCTGTCGTTGTTGTCATCTCATGCCAGAGCGCGGCCGCCTGGGGCCAGGTGTTGAGGCGTTTGTAGAGCAAGGAGAGGTGCTTTTGCGTCTTGCCCCGCAGCGCATCGGAGATATCACTCTGGCGCAAGGCGGTCTCGAAGAACCGGGCGGCTTCCTCGAAGGCCGAACTTGCGATGGCGTTGCGGGCCAGCCCGATCCATTCGGCCGCGTGGCGACATTCGCGCTCGGGGTCACAGAAGAGTCTGCAAGTCTTGGCGGTGAGCATGGCCAGCGAGTAGATATCCTCCGCGTTGTGGTTCAACACTTGGCGCATGCGCGACATGCGTAGACCACGCAGAAAATCGAAATAGACATAGGGGATCAGCGCGCCGGGGATATCGTCCGCGCGAGTGCGGCCCAGGATGTGCTGTTCCACCGTGCCCAGGGTGCAGTCGGGTAGGCACAAGCTCCAGAGGCGGCGGGCCGGGTAAAGCAAATCCACATGCGGCCGCGTGCTCAGATCCACACGTTTGCGGTTGAGTAAAAAGCGGGATTGCAGCAGGGGCAGATCAAAACATTTGCCATTGTAGGAGGCAACGGCGGGGAAGCGGGCAAAGAGGGCTTCGATCTCATCCATCACCGCAGGTTCTTCATCATAGTCGCGCATGAGATACTGGCGGATGGTGAACCCTTCCGCGGTAAAATACCCCAGACCGGTCAAGAAGGGCAGAGTGCCCGTCCCCCCGGCCAAACCGGTGGTTTCGGTATCGATAAAGAGAAGGTCTTGGGCACGGATGGGGGTAAACGTTTCATCCCTGGTTTGTAGGACCAAGCCTTCGCCATCGATCGCCGATGCCGGAAAAAGCAAATCACGGGAGCCATACCGCACTTCCCGTAACCCGTATGCGCCAGAGACGTTGGCTTTTTCTGATACTCCAATTGTCGTTAAAAAACGCTGCTTGCTCTCATCCCGTTCCTGGATGATGGTTTCCAACTGATTGCCCCGCACCACTCCGGGGATGGAAAGCAAGGCCTGGGGCAGGGGACGGACCGCCGCTTTTGCCGGTTCCTCTGGGGGTGTGGAAGGGGCAGGCGATGCAGCGGGTTCTGGCTTGGTCTGTTGCGTTGTCGTTTGTTGGAAGCGTTTTAGGCGTTCATACGGATCGGCCATCGAACTGCACCTAGAGTCAGATTGCTTTGATCTCATCCCAAGATAACGCGCCCCCGCCAGGGGCTGCAGCACTGGCAGGGGCCGCCATTCCGCCTGCGGGGCCCGTGGTGGGAGCCCTGCGAACCGGGGTATTCGGACATGGTGTTGTAAATTCTTCTGCTCCCCCGGCTTACTCTTTTTCCTTGGATTTTTTGCTGGTCTTCGGCTCGGGGCTTTCTTCCGCCACGTCGTACTCGGGTTCGGCATTGGCATCAGTCTCTTCATGGATCCCGATCACACCGCGAATTTTTTGACAAATTTCCTCGAACAGAACCGGATTGTCGGCGAGGGTTTTCTTGGCGTTCTCGCGGCCTTGGCCCAGTTTTTCGCCATTGTACATGTACCAAGCGCCGCTTTTATCGACGATATCATGGGCCGCGCCCAAATCCAGGGCTTCGCCAGTCCGGGAAATCCCTTCGCCGAAGGTGATATCAAACTCGGCTTCGCGGAACGGAGGCGCCAGTTTGTTCTTGACCACTTTGACTTTGACCCGGTTCCCAGTCGCTTCTCCCTTTTCCTTGATGGTCGAGGTGCGCCGGATATCCAAGCGGATGGTGGAGTAAAATTTCAGCGCGCGTCCCCCGCTGGTAGTCTCGGGATTGCCGAAGAGAACCCCCACTTTTTCACGGATCTGGTTGATGAACACGGCACACGTATGCGATTTATTCAACACCGCCGTCAGTTTGCGCAGGGCTTTGGACATCAGGCGGGCCTGCAAGCCAACCTGGTTGTCGCCCATTTCGCCTTCAATCTCCGCCCGGGGCACCAGCGCGGCGACCGAATCGATCACGATGACATCGATCGCTCCACTGCGGACCAGCATCTCGGTGATATCCAGGGCTTGCTCCCCGCTATCGGGCTGGGAGACCAGCAGGTTCTCCACATCCACCCCCAGCTGGCTGGCGTATTTGACATCCAAGGCGTGTTCCGCATCCACATAGGCGGCGGTCCCTCCTTGCTTTTGTGCCTCGGCGACGATGTGCTGGGCCAGGGTAGATTTCCCCGATGATTCCGGCCCATAGATTTCGATCACACGCCCCCGGGGAATCCCTCCCACCCCCAGAGCCCAGTCCAGGCTTAGCGAGCCGGTGGGGATGACCGGAACCTCCAATTGGGGGATTTCTCCCATCTTCATGATCGACCCTTTCCCAAATTGCTTTTCAATTTGGGAAATGGTCATATCAATGGCTTTGGTACGGTCTTTTAGATCGGTTGCCACAACGGTTCTCCTGCTCTATGAAAAAAGTGCGAACTGAACATTTGTACATTCAAACACGGTTCAGCCGATTTGACAAGAGTGAGCGTTCATTTTTTTTATTTTGATGGATGGAAGAAAAATACGCAACGGGGAAATTGCGGGATTGGGTGGGGAATAAGGCGAAACGGCCCCCTCCTCACGCGGAGGGATGCAGGCTGTTTGTAGAACCTTGCCGAGCCGCCTCGATTTTACTCCAGGGCAAGACAGAGGAAAGGCGTGGGGATATACTGAGAGCGGTTTTTCAATTTACCACTAGGCGGCGGTTGCATGCATCTTAAACGTGTCCGAATTTTCCCCGATAAGTTCCCCACCCAGGCGCACTATCCATTCTCCTTGGATGTGATGCAGCAGACCGAAGAATTGGTGTTTTCCACCCCGGTCACATTTTTCGTTGGCGAAAACGGGACAGGGAAATCTACATTGTTGCGTGCCATTTGCCAGCGCTGTGGGATTCATATCTGGCAGAATCGCGAGGGCGCGCGGGTGAAACGAAACCCATTCGAGAATTTGCTGTTTACCGCGTTGGGGATCGAGTGGGCGAATGGCAGTGTGCCAGGCTCGTACTTTGGGTCGGATATTTTTGAGCAGTTCGCCCGGATTGTGGAAGAATGGGCCTCCACCGATCCAGCCCAATTGCAGTATTTCGGGGGCCGCTCGTTGCTTTCGCAATCGCATGGGCAATCGCTGATGGCTTATTTCACCTCGCGCTACCAGATCGAAGGGCTGTATTTTCTGGATGAGCCCGAAACCGCGCTCTCCCCCCGGACCCAGATCCAACTTTTACAGTTGCTGCGGGCCATGAGCGAGGCGGGGCATGCCCAGTTTCTCGTTGCCACTCATTCTCCCTTGTTGCTGGCCTGTCCCGGCGCGACCATTTATTCGTTCGATTCCACCCCGGTATCCCCAATCCCTTATCATGACACGATGCACTACCAAGTCTACAAGCAGTTTATGGAGAATCCTGGCTCGTTCGTATGAACTCAGACTGGGCTGGATGCCGAATCCGTTTCTTTGGCTCGGTTAGTTCGATGGTACGGATGAGGATCGAGCCGTCCGGTTCTTGCTCCCGTGCCCGGTATTTCTGATGCGCCCTGGCTTGGATTTCTTCACGGTGGGCTCGGAACGCGCGCAGTAGTTCGCGTTCGCCCAGGCCCGCCGAGCCATAGTGGTCCATTAGCGCCTCTTCGCTGATGGCGCAGGGGATTTCTTCCCCGGCGCGTTGGCCTCCAAACCGCACCAAGCGGCGGGTCGGCTGGATTCGGGTAATTGTATCAGGGAAAGGCAGGCGCCAGTCCCCCCTGGTGCAGGGGGCACCAGGGGGGCTGTTGAGGAGGATGAACTGTCTAGACAGCGGCCTTGCCGAAAGGAGTCAAGGCAAGGGACGCAATCTTGACATGCTGCTTGGCGAAGGGCAGACCAATGATGGTGATGCCCATGAGAAAGGCGAAAAAGATATGAGTTATGGTCAAGAGAATCCCGCCGGTGACGATCCAGACCACATTGAGCCCGGTGGAAAGAAAGCCCTGTGCGGTTTGGCCGCTTTCCACTTTCTTCCCGAAGGGAGTCACCGCCAGGAGAGCCAGTTTGAGGCACTGTACCCCGGCGGGGATGCCGATGATGGTCAGACATAACGCGAAGCCGCCGATCAGATAGCCAAAAAACACAAAGATGCCGCCTCCGATCGTAACCCACAGCAGATTGAGTAACAATGTCATGGCAATTTCCACCTGTCCAGAATTGGATTATTCGGTTGTTTCTCTCCTTTCTATACGTTGGCTTTAATCGCCTATTTCAAAAAAAGAGGAATTTTATGTTATAATCGCTCATTCGTGGATTCTTCAGAGGGGGAGGGCCGCCATGGCCGATAGTTTGGTGTTCAGCCTTGTGATGCTTGTGCTGGTATTTTTGGGGACCAGTGTGATCGGGGGGCTTTGCGGGATTATCGCCTTGGTGCGGCTTTCGGGTCTGAGGCGAGAGATCGAGGCGCTGACCTATCGGCTTACCCAAGTCCAGCGAAGACTGCATGAGGGGCCGGTTGCCCCAGAACAGACGCCCCGGACTGAGCCGGTAGAAAAACCCTATGTTCCACCACCCGTGGCCGCCCAGCCGGTTCCGGTACAGACTTCGGCGGTTGTCTCCCCCCCGCTTGGGGCTATCCCCCCGCTTGAAAAGCCCAGCCCGGTCGCACCGGCTGTCACGCCACCCCCATCTTCAATCCCACCGCAACGGGATCGGGAGGATTCGTGGGAACTGACCCTGGGGACCCGCTGGCTCAACTGGGTGGGGATTGTCTTCGTGATGATTGCGGTCGCCTTTTTCCTCAAATACGCGTACGACAACAACTGGATCGGTCCGCTGGGGCGGCTGGGACTTGGGACCGCGCTGGGCGTGTTCGCGCTCGGGTTGGGGGAGAAGATGCGGCGCGGCGACTACCCCATCCTGTTCCACACGTTGTCTGGCGGGGCGATCGGGATTTTTTACGTTTGTATTTATTTTGCCTTTCAGGTCTACACGCTGTTGCCCCCGACGGCGGCGTTCTATTTATCCATCCTGGTTACGGGGCTCTCGGTGGGGTTGGGGGTGGTGCATGACACCCGCATTCTTTGTATC
>JAVFAP010000179.1:0-1803 GCA_034002445.1 bacterium
GGATGCTGCCCCACGAGAAGAGTGTCCCATTGGTTTTTTTTAATCCAGTACAACGCCACGGGCCGCGAGAGCAGGGCGCAATCATGTTTTCCCTCCGCAAGCTCGCGTAACGCTTGGGTGGGCGAGGAGACGAGTTGGATCGATTCTTCCAAACCACTCTGGATGGCGAATTCATGCATGATGTCATCGCGTTGCACCACTAGACGTTTCCCATGCAAATCGGCAACCTGAACCGGGGGCTTCCCTGCATTCTTGCGAACGACCGCAACAAGATGATTGACAATATGAGGGGGCGAAAAATCAAATTTCTTGTCCCGTTCCTCCGAATAAAACATCCCTAAAATGGCATCCACTTCCCCTGATTCGAGCGCTGCCAACACTTCCGTCCAGGGCTTCAGCCGAATCTCTACCTCGATGTCAAGTTTATTCGCGATGGCATGAATTAAATCGACGCTAAAGCCGGTCGGATTCCCCTCTTCATCCAAATAATCGAACGGAGGATACTCAGAATCACCCCCAATAATGAGATGATGCCGCTGTGTATCCTCTTCGGTGTCATCAGTGTGCGCGATGGCTGGCAACGTGGCCGCGTGCAACCCGGGCTTTCCATCTTGGAGAAGGACACCTGAAAGAGACAACCAACCAAGAATCAACGATAGAAAGATGGGACGGACAAGAGATTTTGCATGTATATACATTGTATAGTTTGAAAGGTGTAAAATTTTTTAAGATGGCTGGCAAATTCTTTAAGTCGTGACTGTACACATTGTATCTGCTTTGGAAAAAATTAGAATTCAACGATACAGGAAAATTGGGACAGAATCAACGTTTTGTTAATTCATTCCCTAATTAAACCATAATACAACGCACTTCTCCGTGTGACGACCATCTTCGCCAAATGATGTAATGTTATTTTACTTTAATTCAAGAATGGATTCGGTTTCATCAAATCCCAAATGAATTCGCGCGCCCGTCGTGTCATAAAGGGCCAATCCGCTCTGCTGTGCGTCGATACTGATCCCCGTTCGCCGGGTTTCCTCGGGAGAGACGATCCATAGATAGGTTTCGTCTTCATACACTCCCAGCATCGAACGGCTTCGCCCCAGCGGATCGAACAGGTTGATCTGCGGGCCAAAGATGGAACTTTCGATCACCACTTGCCCCACCCGGTTGGGATACGCCAGCGCGATACTGGCCCCCTTGTCGTTGGTGGTCAGCATCACCCGGGGGACGCCTTGTAGGTCGATGAGGCTGAACGTTACCCCTTTTTTATCTGGCCGTAGCCACCCCACCATCTGCCCCTCTTCGTTGCGGATCCGTAACTCAGTCCCCTCCAAAATCCCCGGTTTCGGCTTCGGCCATAAGAGTAGGGAACTGAGTCCCACCACCGCCAGGATCGCCAGCCCCAGCCCCCATTTTGTCCAGAATAAACCCTTCTCCAGCCGGACCAGCCTCTCGTGCAACGCCCTCTCCGCCGTCTCTAGCCCCGCCGCTTGGGGTTCTCCCTTTGTCGCGTTCTCTGTTTTCTGTGCCATGCTCTCCATCCCGCTCATGTTCCGCTCCGATCTTCGTATGCTCGCTTCTCTTAGATGTTCCCAGTACCATACGGCATCCCCTCCCCGATTTCCAGATACGCTGTCTTTGAAAAGCAAAAATCCTTCTCCCGAAACGCATGAATGCGAATTGGGTGTATCATAAAAGAAAATATAAATGGGGAGATTAACTCAAATTGTAGAATAAAAATCAAACCGTAGGGTGGGCTCAAAGCGCCGCAGGCGCGCAGAACACCACGGATGACGTACT
>JAVFAP010000179.1:1903-7681 GCA_034002445.1 bacterium
ATGCGAATTGGGTGTATCATAAAAGAAAATATAAATGGGGAGATTAACTCAAATTGTAGAATAAAAATCAAACCGTAGGGTGGGCTCAAAGCGCCGCAGGCGCGCAGAACACCACGGATGACGTACTGTGTTTGGCGTTTATGCGGGGTGGTAGCGTGGCGTGGTGGGCTACACGCGCTTCGCTCGCTTTGAGCCCACCCTACAATCTGACTAGCGAAGGGGAAAATCCGCGCAGCGTTACGCCCAGAGTTCCGGTCATTTTTTTAACAAAAAATGACCTCCCCCCTGGGCTATCCAAGGAACGGCCCTTCAGGCCTCATCGATAATGGCATTTAATTCGATGGAGCGCTGGTGTGGCGCCGTAGGGACCCACAGGATCCGGAACACAAAAGGCCAACCCGGTGCGTGGCGTGGTGGGCTACACTCGCTTTGAGCCCACCCTACAATCTGACGTACTGTGTTTGGCGTTTATGCGAGGTGGCAGCGTGGCGTGGTGGGCTACACTCGCTTCGCTCGCTTTGAGCCCACCCTACAATCTCTCCACTGCCCACTGCTTCTCAAATATCCAAGATCGCCATGAACGCTTCTTGGGGGATTTCGATTTTGCCCACGTTCTTCATGCGTCGCTTCCCCTCGCGCTGCTTTTCCAGCAATTTGCGTTTTCGGGTGATATCTCCCCCGTAACATTTCGCCAGAACATTTTTGCGCAACGCCTTGACTGTCTCGCGGGCGATGATCCGGTTGCCCACCGCGGCTTGGATCGCCACATCGTATTGCTGCCGTGGCACCACCTGACGCAGTTTGTCGGCCAGCAATCGGCCTTTGGATTCCGCTTTGTCGTGGTGCACGATCACCGAGAGGGCATCCACCTGGTTGCCGTTCAGCAGCATGTCCAGTTTCACCAGTTTGCCAGGACGGTACTCCAAAAATTCATAATCGAACGAGGCATACCCGCTGGAGAGAGATTTCAGTTTATCATAAAAATCCATGATCACTTCACACAACGGAAAATCATACTTCAAAATTACCCGGTCGGTCCCGATGTACTCCATCCCCTTATCGAGGCCGCGCCGGTCCATGGCGAGTTTCATGATGCCGCCGATGTAATCGGGATGGGTGATGATGGTGGAGGCGATGAACGGTTCCCGAATTTCTTCGATCTTGGTTGGTAGCGGCAGTTCGGAGGGATTGTCTACCATGATCAATTCCCCATCCGTCTTCAACACCTCATACGACACGTTGGGGGCCGTGGTGATCAGTGTCAGGCCAAATTCCCGCTCCAGCCGCTCTTGGATGACCTCCATGTGCAGCATTCCCAAAAAACCGCAACGGAACCCAAAGCCCAGGGCGGAGGAGGATTCGGGTTCAAAGTGGAACGCGGCGTCGTTCAAGCGCAGTTTATCCAAACTCTTGCGTAGTTCTTCGTATTGGTCTGGATTGACCGGATACAGCCCGCAGAACACCATGCTCAGTGGCGGCTTATACCCTGGGAGGGGTGTGGCCGCACGGTTTTTGGCATGAGTGATGGTGTCGCCGATATGCACTTCCGCCACGTCGCGAACGGTGCCGATGATGTAGCCGACCTCCCCGGTTTCGAGGCGCTGCACTTTTTGCATCTTGGGCAGAAAGACTCCCAGTTCCTCGATCTCGAACTTGTTGCCTGTGCTCATGAATTCAATCAGATCCCCCACTTCGAAGGAGCCATCCATCACCCGCACATAGGCGATCGCGCCCCGGTAGGTGTCAAAGGTGCAGTCAAAAATCAATGCCCGAGGTGCCGCTTGGGCGTTTCCGGTTGGATGGGGGATGCGTTGTACAATCGCTTCCAGAATATCTTCCACCCCACGCCCCACTTTGGCGCTGGCGAGGATGATTTCTTCCCGTGGGCTGCCGATCAGTTCATGAATCTGATCCGCCACTCCTTCCGGATCGGCGTTGGGCAGGTCGATCTTGTTGATAATGGGGATAATCTCCACATTTTCATCCAAGGCTTTGTACAGATTGGCCACGGTTTGCGCTTCGATCCCCTGGGCGGCGTCTACCAGCAAGAGCGCCCCTTCACAGGCTGCCAGCGCCCGCGATACTTCATACGTAAAATCCACATGCCCGGGGGTGTCGATCAAATTGAGCTGATAGATCTGGCCATTCCTGGCTTTGTAATGGATCCGCACCGCTTGCGCCTTGATGGTGATCCCGCGCTCGCGCTCCAGGTCCATGCTGTCCAGATACTGGGCCCGCATATCCCGGGAGGAGACCGATTGCGTTACCTCTAGGATCCGGTCCGCCAGGGTGCTTTTGCCATGATCGATGTGGGCGATGATTGAAAAATTTCGAATTTTAGCCTGTTCCATACCGCTTCCGATAGATTCAAAGATTCTCTGACTGAGGTATATTCATTTCTTGGGGTTTATGCAACAATAAAAGAAGCGTTTCCTGGAATGGGGTTCATCTTCATTCATAATGAAGATGCCAATCCCCGGAAATCCAAATCCGTACCGGCCTCGTTTTTAAGCCGTGCGTATTTTACTTGGGAATCGGATAAAAGGAAGAAAGAAACCTTTCACTTTGGTAAATAAAAGGGAGATACGATAATGCAAAAACTCACACGGCGTGAATTCGTCAACACCTCGGTTCTTGGTGCCGGCGCCTTGGCGTATACCGCGGCCTATGCGGATGAGCCAGCCAAGACCATCAGTCCTACCGAAGAACGCGAACTCGGCAAAACGGGCATTCAAGTTACCCGCCTGGCCATGGGGACCGGCATGCGCGGCTACCAGCGTTCTTCTGCGCAAACCCGGCAAGGCCAAACCAAATTCACCGAGCTGATGCTGCACGGTGTCGATCAGGGGATCCGCTTTTTTGACATGGCCGATCTCTATGGCTCACATCCCTTCATCAAGAACGCGCTCAAGGAAATCCCCCGCAATCAGTATGTCTTGTTGACCAAAATCTGGTTCCGCGATGGCTTGGAGAATAACAACATTACCCACGCCCTCCCCAACATCGACCGGTATCGCAAGGAACTGGATACCGATGTAATCGATATCGCCCTCGTCCACTGCGTGACCAGCGCCCGCTGGCTAGATGAACTCAAGGTGATGCGCGATGAAATGTCTGAACTGAAGGAAAAAGGCGTGATCCGCGCCGTTGGCTGTTCGTGCCATAGTCTGGAATCCCTCGAAGCCGCGGTCGAAAGTCCCTGGGTGGATGTGATCATGGCCCGCATCAACAACAAACAGCAAAAAATGGACGCCGATCCCCTCACTATCGCCAACCTGCTCAAAACCGCCCGCAAAAACGGGAAGGGCATTGTGGGGATGAAAATTTATGGCGAAGGCACCTTGGTCGAAGAAGAACAGCGCTACGAGTCTCTCAAATTCGTTATCGAAAACGATCTCGTGGACGCCATGACCATTGGCTACGAACAGCCTTCCCATGTCGATGATACCCTCAAGCACGTCAAGATGATCGTTAACGCCTGAGCAACCGGCTAAATTGGTCAATACCAGACAAAAAAACAGCCCCATTCCGTTCTGGAGTGGGGCTGTTTTCCTCATTCGTTTTGTTTATAAATAAGCCCGTAAAATCCGGAATCCATGGATGTTCACGGGGTGGGTGGGGGAATAGCAAAACCGGTTGGCGGAACGACAACTGCGGGCGTGGCAGTTCCAGCCGCCGCCGCGGTGCACCCGCTTGGATCCGCTGGCCGGCCCGGCGGGGTCAGTGATTTCGTTTACCGTGTAAAATGTCTCTTTAAACCAATCCTGGCACCATTCCCAAACATTTCCGCACATATCATACAATCCCCAGGCATTGGGTTGTTTCCCGCCCACTTCCTGGGTTTTGGAGTTGGAGTTAATCCAGTACCAGGCATAGTCACCAATCTGCTCGCTGGCTTCGTCATCCCCCCAATAAAAACGGGTGGTGGTGCCGGCGCGGCAAGCGTATTCCCATTCCGCTTCAGAAGGCAGGCGGTATGTTCCTTGGTTGAGTTGGTTGAGTTTTTGGATGAACTCCTGGGTATCGTTCCACGAAACTTGCTCGACGGGGAGGTTGGCCCCTTTGAAATGGGACGGATTCGTTCCCATGACCGCCTCCCATTGGGCTTGGGTGATGGGGTATTTTCCCAGAAAGAAGGGCTGGCTGATATGGACGGTGTGTTGAGGCCCTTCGTTGGGATAACGCTCCTTTTCGGTCTCTGGACTTCCCATTAAAAAGGATCCGGCGGGAAGGCATATCATTTCCAACGGAGTGGCTCCGGTGGGCAGGTCCAAGGAGAGGGTGAATGTTTCAAATGGCATGTCCGATCCCTGCAAGGATTGACTCATGGTAGTGTACTCCTGTTCATTCCATCATTTCGAATCCAGTCATTTGCTTGATCGTAGCCAATATTACCGATTTTATCAACGGGATGAGACACAGATGAACAGGGAAGAATCGTGCGCCCCCCAGCAAGAGATCAAAGTTCCTTGCCGCATTGATCACAAAAACGGGCGTCTTCGTCATTGAGGGCCTGGCAGGCTCGGCACCGCACTTTGATCTGTTCTGCAACTGGGGTTGGCCTGGGTTGAATCATCTCGACAAGACCCGATTCCTCCATCACATCCTTGGCCATTCCTCCCACCATGCTGGAATACGGCTTCAAGTCCTCCCGGGCTTGTTGGGGATCGAGTACTACCCCGGATCCCGAAAACCCCAGCGCGCCAATCCGGTTGATCACCACCCCCGCGACCAGGAGAAATATCCCCCCAAACGAGCGGAAGGCCATGCTTCGGGTTCGCTCTTCAAAATGACTAAAATCCCCAAAATGGAGGGCGGCCGACAAGAACGTGGAAAAAAACAGCAGCGCTCCCAATGCGATCAGCGCCAAGCCAAGATAATACAAGAATTTGCGCGATTCAGAAATCACCGGTTTTTTTGGATGCATGCGTGTCTCCCTTTGTCTCGAAAAGTTCCCACTTCATTCGTGTCCCTGTCTTTTTTCCCACGCGCCCTTACCCCCCAACTGGTGGGGTGGCGTTTCCGATGATCAGCAGCGACGCCCCGGCGAGATAGGCGAGAAACAGGTACTTTGTATCCTCAAAATGGCTGATGATGTAGATCAGCAAGATGGGGGGAATCCCCAATCCAAAGACACAGACCAGACCCCATAAAATGTCATCATGAAACGCCATGATGACAATCAACACCGCCGAGCCCAGCCATAATATCGTGCCAGCGGCTTTAATCAAAAAGAAGAGTAACTCCATAATTGGCTCCTGGGTAGATGCAAAATGAACTGGATTTCATCAAGCCTTTCTGTAAAAATCTACGGCGATAGGGAAGAGATTATTTCAAATTATCCACGCTGGTGCCTGCCCATCTGTTTTTTCTACTGATCAGAACCGAATCAGAAATCCGAACTTTTTTGAAGGATTTTGATCGAATGAGCGATTTTGGCTTGACATGGGGCTCTAAATCAGAATGATATACAATCGAATGACTGGATGCAGGGTAATATTTCAGGCAAAAACGATGTGGTCGAACCACCACACGAACATTTCTTGAATCAGGGGAGGTATCAATGAATACCAGCAAGATTTCATCAATTCTCACACTGGTTGGGCTGCTTTGCTTTGTCGCGATCTCATCCATGGCTCAGCCGATCGGCTTCTTCGATGGCGCGCAGGATATCGGCACTCCCGATAAATTGGGGGCGGATGGTTCCAGTTCCTACGATGGAACGACCAGTAGCTATATCGTCAACGGGAGCGGGGATGATGTATGGAATGCAGCCGA
>JAVFAP010000180.1:0-7678 GCA_034002445.1 bacterium
TCTATTCGTACCGCCAGGATGAGCAACCCCAAGCGGTGCGGGAACAGACCAAGAAGGTCCCGGGGTGGGCTCGCTGGATCCTTCTTTTTGCCTTGCTGTTACCGCTTGGTAGTTGGAACACGTTCCAGATGGTGGGAGAAGGCTATTTAAAGCGAGGGATGGATTATCATTCCGTCAATGATTACAGCATGATGTTCCACAGTTTTGATAAAGCGATGGCAATCTATCCCTACCAGATGGAAATCTATTATATCCTTGGCCGCTATTATATTGACACGCTAGTTTTGATGGATCAGGCTGTGATGAAAGGACAGGAAGGGATCGATCAACTGACGGCGCTGGGCTTGGATATCCGCAAGCGGAGCGATATCAATGATCGCGGGATTGTCTGCTTGCAAACCGATCTTTTTATGAATCCGAATTACAAATGGGCGCACAATAACTTGGGAGTCCTGTATGACCGCTACGCCTATCCCGCGAAATATCCCTCGTATTTTGATCCCTATATCGAGATCAATCCTGAAAACAACATGTACCGCTATGTTTCGCTTTCCGCGAAAAGCACCTATGACCGGGTGCTCAAGATTGATGACGAGCAGGTCTATGCCCATTACAACATGGGGCTTGGCTACATGAACCAAGGCCATTACAACCTGGCGATTGACGAACTGGGGCGCGCCTTGGTTTCCGACCCCAGCAAACCCGATACCTACCGCTTTTTAGCCAGTTGTTTTATCAGCAACGCGGATCCGGTCCGGGCGTTTGCCGCGACCGACAAATACGCGGCGATGGTTCTTTTATCCAAGAAGGATCAGATATTGGCACATGCCAACCAGACTGAGAACACCGATCTGGTGCAATCGATGAACCTGGTAATTGATTCTCTGAACAAGCGACAATTGGACCAAGCCATGGAAATCCTGGCTCAGCAAGGGATTCAATGGGCGGATGAAGATATCTTCAAACTGTATCTGCGCATCGCCAATGATTTGACTTCCGGTGAGACTCCCAGCCCACAGTATGCGGTGCTGGCATTGTATCGTGCGGAAAAAGTGATGCTGAATCCCAGCGCGGAATTTTTGAATTTGGCGGCGCAGATCTACCTGAAAAACGGGGCGTATGAGAAAGCCGGCGAAAAATTGCAGGAAATGCTGCGCTACCAGCCGGATAATGTGGATATCCGGCGGCAACTGGCACAGATCTATCTGGCTTTGAGCCAGTTCAATCTGGCTCGGTCTGTATTCGAACAGGTGTTGAAACTGGAGCCCAACAGTTGGGAAAACCATGTCAGTTATGCCCGGATTCTGATCGCCAACCAAGTGCCTTGGGAAAAAGTGTTCCCCTTTGTCGCTCGCGCTATCGAACTTGGAGGCGATGCCGCCAAGGCGGAAATCGGCAAAAAGGATGAATCCAACCTAATTGCGCCGATTATTGATCAGGATCCTCGCCTGCAATCCCTGCTGGGCGTCGCTCCGGCGGCCAGTGAGCCTGCGGCGGCAACCACTCCGGTTGCGGTGACCGAGCCCGCTATCCCGGCCACGGCGGAGACAACACCCGCCACCTCAGCAGACTCGGCGCCGGCAGACTCGGTCCAGCCGGGTACCCCGGAGTGATGGCGATTTTTAAGAAATTCTGGATCTAGATAGGTCTTTTCTGCATGCGCATTCTTTTTGTAGGTCATAACGGGTATGGGTATCCCCATACCCGTGTTCGTTGTTACCATTTTGCCAAAATCCTGGCCGCGTACCCTCAGATCGAGACCGGGGTTCTCTCGTTTCGGGATACCCTGGCTCCCCACAAAACCGAGGCGGAGATCTATACCCTGCGGGACCGGGAAAAACTGGTCCTGACCGCCAAGGCTTTGGGAGTGCTTCTGCGGGAGCGCAAGACAATTCTCTACATTCAAAAAGCCCATTTTCATGCAGCCGCCCCCTTTCTGTTGCACCGCCTGGGTTTCTGCAAACACTATCTCTTCGACTATGACGATTATGATATCCCTCTTTCGAATTTCTTCGGGCGGGGGGTGTGGAACCGGCTTTTCTTTGGCTCCAACCGCTGGGACGCGATGACGCACCGCTTGATCCGCCAAGCGAAAGGATGTGTGGCGGCAAGTCATTTTTTGCTGGATTTTCTGCACGAGCATAACGAGTCGGTGGTATATGTCCCGACGGGCGTGGATACCACCTTGTTTACTCCACCCCCGCGTCGGCCGGATTCTGGCCCCGTGATTTTTCTGTGGAACGGGCTGGTATGGGGCGAACCGATTGTCCGTAATATCCTTCTCATGCTGCGGGCGTTCCGTTCGGTCCATGCGTCTCTCCCCGAGTACCGGCTCCGTCTGGTGGGTGGGGGAGACCAGTGGAACGCGTTGAAGCAAATCGCTGCCCGCGACTTTGCCATGCTGGCCATCGAGTGGCAGGATTGGGTGGCGCCAGAGGCCATGCCGGATCTGTTGCGTCAGGCGGATGTGGGGCTTTTACCTGCGGACGGAGAGGATCGATGGCTGTGTTCCAAAAGCCCAACCAAATTATTTGAATACATGGCGGCGGGGTTACCCGTTGCGGCATCCCAGGTGGGTGAAGTACAATTTGTACAAGAGCATAAAGAAACAGGTTTCCTGGCGGATCGCGAGGCCGATTTTTCCCAGGCGTTGCTTGCCCTGGGCCAAGACACGGATTTACGCTGGCGCATGGGCCGGCGCGCACGTCAGGTTGCTGAAACCCGGTTTTCCCTGCCTGTTTTGGGCGAGCATTTGTATCACTATATTCTTGAACGATTTTCTTGTGTTTCTTCCGGCGGCAGGCTGGAAACGGATATTGAAAGGGACTGACTATAATGATTCAATTCACTGTGTACCGTTTTCGTACCCAACTCCTCCCGTATGTCTTGATTGGCGTGATTGCCCTGCTGTTGGCAGGTTGTTCCTCTTCGCCGGACATCTTCAGCAGTCCGCGGATTATTTTCCAGCCAGAGGAACCGTACTCTGTTCCCCAGGCCACGCCTTCCACAACGGAGCAAACGCCCCCAGCCTCTCCAGATCTCTCCACGGTAACACCATCTGTTCCCACCTCGGCGGAGACGACGGAAGAATCGCCCCGCACCAGTTGGCTGATGACCGCGGTTCGGCTGGACGCCGCGCAATCGGTGGTGCAGTCCGCTCCCAAATTCGGGGTCCGGTCCATTCAATTGGGTGGCGATATCATAACTGCGATCGATGATTTGATCCTCAATCCCCAGAAGAGGGATTATATTCGGGGCCTCGCGAGCAGTATGGATCAGATGGGGATCGAGACCTATGTTTGGAGCAGAGAACTGCATCTCGAGGGTAAGACTTTTCGCTTCCATTGGAATACCCCCCTAGTTTCGGCCCGACAGGCCGCCTACCGGTACGCGTTTCAGGAAAACCCCGAACTGGATGGTGTGGTGCTTTGTTTTTCTGATGCCTTGCTAGAGCCTTGGGACGCGGTCATTCCCGAAGGCTACCCCAATATGGCGCCGCCAGACCGGATCCGGTTTGTTATCGATATGGTCCGCGCGGTGGTAGTGGATGAGCTGCACAAAAAATTATTCATTCGCATGGAGGGGACGACCCCCCAGCAAAACCAATGGCTGGTGCAGGCGATTGATACCTATCCCGTGGAAACTCTGGATTTAATTATCCCAGTGCCCTTGTTCCGCGAGTATGAGACCTGCTTGTTGGATCAGTATGCATCCTCCCTGGGGCGGCAACGCAACTTTGTGGAGTTTGACTTGCTGGAAGAAGGCACTGGCGGCGCGGAATTGCTCTATTGTGTCGCGGATCCCATGTTCAACGCATACAAGCGGTATGCCGGCATGAATGTAGTCGGTGGGGTTGGCGAGGTGCAGGGGGATAGCGGTTCGATTTTCGGAACCCCAAACGAAATCAATGCCTTTGCCTTGTTCCATATTTTCCGGGGCAAGCCGATCATCGCCGAGCAGATCTGGGATGGATGGCTGGAACGGCGCTATAGTCTGAATCCCTCCTCCCGGGAAGGGGATGCGTTGAAATCGATCTTCCGCAATTCACTGACGATCCGCAAAAAGGCGTTTTTGGCGAAAGCGGTTCCGCTCATTCTGAATCCAGAACGGCAGCAAGGCGGTTTTTATTCGATTCCTGTTATGCAAACCGCGATGTCGTATGATTCCTTTCCACCCTCATACCGCGTTCCCTTGGATTTGTTGAAGCGCCCCAATGAGCAGATTCTGGTCGATACGGCGCAAGAAGGCTTGGAAGCCATGGATATGATCCAAGGAGATCTTGCCGCGTTACAGATGATTACGCAGGATCTGAATCCCACGGACCTCGCCCAATTCAACCGCTGTTTGACCCAGCAAGAGATGCTTTGCCGTCTCGCCACCCATGCCAAACAAAGTTACCTGGGTTTTCTGTATTGGCAAACCACCCGTTCAGAACAAGAAGCCCTGCATTTGGAAGCGTATTTGAAGAATCTCGAATCCTTGTCCGGGCAGATCGCCTCTTCGTCTTCGCTGATTCGATCCCAACAGATTCTTGATTTTGTGGGAGCCGCGCGCTCGCAATTCCCGAGGGTATTAATGGGAGCGAAGGAACGGCGATGGAACCAGATCTCTTCGGTGGTGATTCAACAAACTGGGCCGCATAGTGTGGAAATCCGCTGGCGTACAGATGAACCGAGTACGGCGAATGTGTTTTTGACCAAGAAATTACCCCTGTTTGACGACATGATTGCCGCTTCTCCCCGGCCGCTGGCGGAACATACCGCCTATTTGGAAGGCCTGTTGGACGGACAAGATTATTATTTCAAGATTCAATGCAAGAACCTGGAAGGCAAGGTCGTCAATTCAGGTGATTTTGTGTTCCGCTTGGAGGAAACACTTTCCATGTAAAAAACCGTAAAATCCCTGGTTTTGGTGTAGAAATTCAATCGAATTTCGATATAATCGTTTGGTAGCGAATTTGAAGAAAGTTGATTATATCTTAATTGAGAAACTCTCCTGGGATTGGATGTGATCAATCTTGGTCATCTATGTGATCATTGATCGATAGATTTTACACTGAAAGATGTTTCCTTTGAGAAGGAACATTCGGGGAGGCAAGATGAAAAAAGGTTTTACGTTGATTGAGTTGCTGATTGTTGTGGCGATCATCGGGATTTTAGCCGCGATTGCGGTGCCCAACTTCATGAACGCCCAGATTCGTGCCAAGATTGCCCGTTGTTACTCGGACATGAAGGCGATGTCGACGGCGATTAAGTCGCTGCAAATCGACACCAACCATTTGCCGATCGATGGCTGGGATGATGACACGACCGAGGGACGCAAGATTTTGAAGGAAGTCTTCAATGGTGTGGGCGATTTTCCGGAAGCGGAACGGAAAACATCGCATTACCTGGCGGTGTTGACCAGCCCGGTGTCTTACATGTCATCCGTGCCCCTCGATCCGTTTATGTCCCAAGCGATGGACGAAGCCAACCGTGGGTTCGGCAGCCCATTTGACACGTACATTTACGCGGATGTGGATCCCCGTATCCCTGGCACAAACCAAGGGATTCAGGCGTTAAGTTCTCCCTTGGCGGAAGAATTTGGCATTACCCCGCTGAAGACCGGGGAGTTTGCCATCATTGGGCTGGGGCCGGATGGCGTGGCGGGTGTGGGAACCAGCGGCACGTATGGCAGCCGTGGCTTTCCTTACAACTCTTCGAACGGTTTGATTAGTGCCGGCGATGTGGTTATGACGAGTGGAGGAATTGTTGGGCAATAAACAGCCCTCTCCATTCATTTCCATTCATTCATGATCTTGCGGTCATGAATACCCTGTGGCAAGTAAAGAGGCGTGCGGATCGGGCACGCCTCTTCTGTTTTTTACGGGTTTTCTTTCTGGTTCTGTTCTTGCAGGCGGGTACGGTAGATTTCCTTGGCGATCAGCGCGATATCCTTGGTGACTTTTTTGTTGATGATCCCCCCGGTCACCGCGCCGAGGACGGGGATGAATTGGGTGACCTTCCGTGTCCCCATGCGCAGGCCAATTTTTTCCGCGACTTTAGCGAAACCCTGGATGAAAAAACGGTTGCGCAGCAGACCGATCGGGGTTTTTCCCTGGATCAGGTTGGAGGCGAATCGCATTTCTTTGAGTAGCGAATCCCGTTCTTTCAAGGCGGGGTGCTGGTAGGCTTCGGCCAGCAGTTTGACGGCAAACAGGCGTTCTTCCGGCTGGTTGACATCAAAGCCATAGCAGAGGCCGATCTGTTGGATGGTGCGCAGTTGCAACACCAGCAGGGAAACCGCATCCGCCGCTAAGAGGATCGCCCCACCCACCCCGGTTGCCGCCCCTTCCGCCGCGCAGAGCCATTCGCCCTTTTTGATATAGTGGTCGGCGACTGGATCGATGACGGACAGGGGCAAGGGGCGAATCTCCTCCAGGGACTGGACGACAGTCCCCTTTTTTTGATAGGTATTGAGAATCGCTTGGGGGGATATCCATTTTTCCCATTGGTGCAACGAGCCTTCGATGAATCCGGTCAGGGCGTCGGTGATCGATTGGATTAAGCGCTGTTTGAGGGACTTGGGTTCCTGGGATGGGGTTTCCATATCGGACTCTGATGAGGTTGGATTTGCGGATGGTTTTTCGTCGAGAAGAATTTCGGGTTCAAAAACGATAGAATTTTCTTCGGCAATATCCATTGGCTCTGCTTCGACTGCCATTGCGAAGTGGGGTGGTTCGGTTTTGGGCGCATTTTCTGGTTTGGGTGGGATTTGGGGTTCACTGGCTTGGGGAGGCGGAGCGGATTCGTCAACTGGTCTGAACTGGGCCTGATCCGCATGGATGGCGGAGGAAGAGCGATAAACCTGCATCGCTTCGGTCCCAATAATGCGGAAGATGGAAGTCAGGACTTTGCGTCCGACCACTTCGGAAGCGCCATGAAACAGGGCTTTATTCACCCAATATTGAGGATTGAGGCTGTTTATGACCAGCCACACCCGCGTCGCGATTTTTTTTCCCGAACGGATGCTCTTTTTATCCAACACGGTCTTGGTTTGGTCCAGGATCGACTTGGCTTCGAGTAAAGAAGCGATGGAGAATTGGTGCAAGGCGGGGAGCACGGCGATCAGGGCTTGCACTTGCTGGGTGATCCGCTCATGCAAGCGTAAGATTTCAACCAGGGTGATCTCGAAGACCGGGCGTTTGGAGGATGGGTAATAGATTGCCGCGATGTCCTGCACCAGTTGCAGGCTCTCGTCCCGCAGTTTGTGGAGATTGGTCCATTGTACCGAGCCAAAGGTGCGCCAGGTTTCCCGCACCTTGGTGTCGATCAAGACCAGGGCTTTTTGATCGGCGTTGGTGAGAAAGCGTTGCCTGTGCTGTTGGGCCTCGGCGATCCCCGCCAGATTGCGGTGGATGGTCAGGTAGAGGGAGAGGATCTGCCAGCCCCGGTGGAGCAAAAACGCGCCTCCAATGATGGCGAGAAGCCCAAGACAGACGGCGAAAAGCCATGGGATTTCTATTGCTACAGGTGTCATCGAAGGGGTCTCCTCCAGGGATTGGCGCGTGCGCTTCTGCTTGAACCGGGATCAGTCTTATGCTACTCATTAGGATATACGAACGAGGGACGAGATGTTTGCTTTTTTTTCATAGCAGAAGTCACTTAAACACCGAATCAACGTTCCTCCTATTATGGAT
>JAVFAP010000181.1:0-7606 GCA_034002445.1 bacterium
CGGGGATGTGGGTGTGAGGAAAACGTGGATCGTTGTCTTTTTGCTGCTGGGGCTCCATGCCGCCTTGCTTTGGCATAGCGCGACACAAAAGTCGCCTACCGTGGATGAAAGCAGCCATTTGGCGGCGGGGCTGTATTCCCTCACGACCGGGGATTTTCGCCTCAACCGCGAAGCCGCGCCATTGCAAAATCTGATTTGTGCATCCTTGCCTGCGCTGCTGTACGATTACACCCTGACTTTTGATCATGAATGCTGGAAGAAGGGCATCTGGAACGGCAGCGGGGACCGCCTGCTGGAAGCCAATCCCCAGATTTTCTTCCCCATGCTTCTGTCCGCGCGGATTGGCTCGATCCTTCTGTCGGTGTTGGTATGTCTTGTGATTTTTTTATGGGCGCTGGAACTATGGGGCCCTGTTCCGGCCGTTCTGGTGCTATCGTTTGCGATTCTCGAACCCAACCTCATGGCCCATGGCCGCTTGGTGACGACCGACACCAGCGCGACTCTGGGGATTTTGCTGACCGCCTACCTCTTTTGGCGGTTTTCGCGAAAGCCGGGCTGGCTTCGCCTGACCGCGGTGGGCATGGCGTTTGGGCTGGCGTGGTATGCCAAGCATTCTGCTTTTCTCTTTGTTTTTCTGCTGCCGATCGGCTTTGCGATCCAAGCCTGCGCCCAGCCGGGATGGTTTCCACTAGCCAACCGCTTGAGCAAAAAGCGGCCACTCTGGGTGTTCTGCCATGCATTGGGGTTGACCGCACTCTGCATCGTGGTGGGCTTGTTGGTGATCTGGGTGGGGTATGGTTTTGAACGGGGCGACTCGATCGAATGGAATCTCCCCGCGTCAATGAGCCCATTGTGGCTGTATGCCCGCACCTGGGTGATGCCGGCTCTCTATATTGCGGGCTTGCAGGATCATCTTGTGCTGACAGGAGATGAACTAGACCCCCTGCATGGTTTCTTTCGGCAATGGCTTCCCGCCTATAGCCACTGGGTGGGCTTCGCCAAGAATCAACTCCATCTGGAGCAGGGCCATATCAGCTATTTTCTGGGTAGATTTTCCACCCGCGGCTGGCTTCTCTATTACCCCGTGCTTTTTCTGATCAAGACCCCGCTCCCGATTTTACTCCTTTTTGCCTGGGGATCCATATTACTTTGGCGCCGCCGCGTATGGGTGGATCGTCTCACCCAGTGGTCCCTGGCCGGGTTTCCCTTGGGTTTTGCCTTGGTTTTGATGGTCTTCAATACCGCCAACATCGGTTACCGCCATGCTTTGCCCCTGATCCCGTTTTTGCTGCTCTTCTGTGGGGGCGCCGTCTGTTTTCATTTTTCCCGCCTGCTCCGGGCGAGGCGGCGCCAACCGGTTTTGACTGGGAAGGCAATCGCTTGTGGATTGATCCTCTTGGCTCTTTGGAGTATCACCACCTTTGATATTACTCGAATCCATCCGCACTATCTCTCGTATTTCAATGGGCTTGCGGGAGGATGGAAGGGGGGGCGTCTGATTGCCATCGATTCGAACCTGGATTGGGGGCAGGATCTGTTTTTCTTGAAAAAATTTTTGAAGGATAATAATGTATCTTCAGTAAAATTAGCCTACTTCGGCCCAAGGGCTTACCCCGCCCATTTCGGCATCTCCTGCCAGGACGCTCTTCAACAATCTCAATTGACTCCGGGAGAATATGTGATTAGCGTCACCACGCTCCAAGGGCTTTGTTCCTCGCCGTTCAGCACCCTCTTGCCTCAGTTTCGCCAGCGGGAACCGGACGCGTTTATAGCGCCGTCTTTGTATTATTATCATATCCCGTAGTGATCCTAGGATTCGTTCGGTTCTTCGGTGGGTGTGGGCTGATCGACATTCAGTTTGATGAGTTGCCGAAATCCCATTTTATGGAGGAGCATTTTGACCGATTCGATTTCAATCACCCAGCGGCTGTCGGTGCCTTGCGCGAAATGGCGGATCTGCCGAAGGTGGTCGATATAGGCCTGAAACATCAGATGGGCTTTATAATACTGGGTATAGGCTTCTGTTTTTTGGACAACTTCGACATTTTTATCCCAATCCCGGGCATAGGCGGCTTTGAGCAGGGCACGCTGATAGGCCTGCATATCCTTGGGATCCGACGAATAGGCAATCGTTTGGGGCAATCCCAGAAACTTATAGCGGTACAACATGCGCTTGTCTTCTTCGAGAATCGATTGAATTTTTTCCTTGCATTGATCGAAGGGGATCAGGCCTTCTTTCTGGACATCCAGCAAATGAATGAACTGGGAGGTCGAGCCCACTTGAATGGGCCCCCGGATTTCGCCGATCTCCATATCCCAAAGTTCTTTTTCAAATTCTTCCGCCAGAACCCCCTTCGATACCCATCCCAGAAGACCGTCGTTGCTAGTGGTATCGGCGATCAGTTTGCGGAAATCTTCACCATTCTCCAGGCGGGTCCGGATTTGTTCGGCGGTCAGATGGAACGGATTCTCGGGATTGGGTTGGATATGATCATCATAGAGCATGATGTGGCGCGCCAGGCGTTTTCCTTCTTGGAAAAACTCATGGGGATTGTTGACATAATAATCCATCATTTCTTCCTGGGTGATGATGGGGTCCATCTCGGAGAGATCGTTTTCCATGTGCTCGATCATCAAGCGTTCTCGATACGCCGCTTTCGCGGAATCCAGTTTTTCCAGGATGGGCTTCGCGGATTGGGCGTTTAAATACTTGGTGATCGCGATATGTTTGATGATCTGGCGGATGAGCAACTGCCCAGGGGGGGAGTTGAGCCATTCGGGCTTTTCGATATCCAGCCCGCTGACATCTTCAGTCGTCAGTTCCAGCCCACGCAGAACCGAGTTTTCTTCTGTTGGTGGGGTCAGGAAATAATTCCGGAGGTCGTCCTTGGTTACTACCCCCCCGTCAAAGAGGGCCAGCACCCCGGAATCGACCAACCGCTTGGAAAGCGCCTGCCTGCTTTCGCGGTAATACACCGTAAAAACAATCCCTAGCAGAATGGGGATTGAAAACGCCAGCCAGGAAAAACGTATGGATCGGAAGGAAATCATATGACTCGCTTGTGCTTTGGGTGATGGGTTTCTTGTTTTGTCATTATATCCAGAGAGAGGAAGGGACTAACGGCTGTGGTTGGGGATTCCGCCTTTCTTCTGTTCTAAATGACGGCGAGTCCCGCAGTCAGCGGGGCCAAAAAATCACTCGCGGTCTTGGCGGTCCGCAGATCGGCCAAGATGCTGGCGTTGCTCGCCAGCAACGAGAGCGAACGCAACAAGTGCAGATGGTGCCGTCCCCGGGGACTGCAGAACAAAAACGCCAGATCCACCGGCTTGCCATCGACGGCTTTGAAATCCACCGGCCTGGCAAACCGGGCGCAGGCGACCAGGGGAACCCGGAACAGGTCGTTGATCGGGTGCCAGCCATGGGGCAATGCGACGCCATTGCCGATGCCGGTCGAGGAGATTCGTTCTCGTTCCAGCACGGCTTGGGTATAGATCTCGCCTTGCAGCAGATGGCCTGTATCCACCATGATCGATACCAGGCACTGAATCGCTTCTTCCACGGTCTCGGGCTGCACATCCAGGCGAACCCGCTCGGGTGCGAAGAGCTGAAACGCCTCTTCCTCCTGCCACCGTTCCTCGGTAAGGGCAGGGGAGGGAAAAAGCCCCTTGGTATTCTCCCCGCCATTCAGAAGCCAGATTTCAATTTGCGCGGGATGGAAGCGCCATTGGTTGCCGACTTTACTGGCCGGAATTTTTCCGGATTGAAGCAAGCGATGAATGGTCCGTTCGTTGACCTGCAACAATTCGCTCACTTCTTTTAATGTAAGTAGTTTTTCCACGGTGTTCCTCCATTTCTGGGGCCGCGTCGAATGTGCACGCCGTCTCCGATCCAGGGCCGTTGCCCTTGGAATGGATCCCCCCTACTGAAAAATGGCCCGCTTCAAAAAAGAAAGACCGCCGAAACAGGATGATCTGTTTCGGGGGCCGCTTGATGAATCGAGAATGATTGCGCGATCGGTGTGCTGTCAAAATCCACCTGGATCCCTTTTCCCGTCAGGAAAATGATGCCAGGGGATGCCCGGACCGAGTCCGTCAGGTTACACCACCCTTTTTCGATTGCAAGGACCGAGTTCTCTTTTCTTCCTTTTCCGGCGAACAGGGGCCCTGTTCCGCAGGAACCCCTGCTTGGAATTCTGGAAAAAATGAAATTAGGCTATTGATTTCTCGGATCGAACTAGGTAAGATTATACAGAGATGTCATTCATTGTCAATTCATGTGCATGGAGTTGAGATGAGAATCGATTGAATATCGACATTCTAAACCAAAGGAGTGAGCGCATGATCGATTTTTCGAATACGGTTTCATTTCATGTAGGAGAAACAGTCCAGGTGAAAGGATTTGATCGCAACGGTTCAATCGAATCCCTGCGGGTTATCTCGAGAGCGAATCTGGTAGAGATATACGATGGAGCCCCGACCGACGTTGTGGTAACAGTCCAGATGGGGGATTCTGTCGTCAGTCGGCGTGGCAGCGATGTGATCTCATCGGCGATGAAATAAGGCAAAACCTGTCTTTTTACTCTGGTTTTTTCCTGCTTAAAGCATGTCCCCTTCATGGAAGAACGGGCATGCTTTGGTGTATTTATTCAATCCAAACTTTTCTTCTGCCTGCTTGGAAGTCAATCCGCACACCTCTCTTTTCATCTTGTACTCCCCTCGATCCGATCAAAGGGAATCCAGCCGGGAATTCGGCTCGATCCCCTTCGTGGTTATTCTTCGTCCGCTTCTTGTTCTACCGGCGGGAGGCTCCCTGGCCCGCTTTCTGGAATCACCAAGGTGGAAGGCACATCCGTGGGCGATTCGGTCTGGATGGGCTTCATGAATGGAGGCAGCACCACCTGTGGCTTATCCCCAGGGAAGACCACTTCATCAGTCAGGATACTTTTGGGAAGCCAACCCTGGGTCGAGCCCCAGACCTGCACCTCCACCCAATCTGAATCCTCTGGATTCTTGACGATTTTCACCTCCATGCCGGGGGCCAAATCAACAACCTTTTCCCCCGTCGCCGAGGCGACCTCTTGCAGTGAGGTGGGCGCGCTGACCAGCGTCTTGGATTCGGCGGTGATTTTTTGCACGTCCTTCTCCGCATACTGGAAGATACGCCGGTCGGGTGACAGGATGGTTACGATAAGCGTATCGAATTGGCGGGTGATGACCCGCCCCGTTTGCTCGCCATACACAGTTAGCACCGTGCCGCCATGCCCCGCGGGCAAACCAAAGAGAAGACAAAAGAATATTGATACAAGGGTGAATCTGAATTTCTTCATAGTGGAGACCTGATGATTCGATGAATGAGAGAGCAGGGCCTTGCCTTGTCCTCTTTTCATTGATTATAATGCGATCCGGTCTAAGATGGTATTGAGACAGAGGCAAATTTTCAATGGCAAGGAGTCAGATCATGCGCAAACCCAGTTTGGTCTTCGTTATTCTTCTCTGTATGGCGTTTGGCTTGCTGCTGAGCGGATGCAAATCCTCCCCGCGCCGTGATGGCCGGGGGTATCGGCACCATCCCGCCTATGGGCCCAACCCTGAGATGCACCGCCGGAATATGCCGCGTTCCAATTTCAAACCGCGCCCGACCCCCGCTGTCGAGGACCTGCATGGGTATATGTACCAGGATTCGCAGGGCCGCTGGTATTATGAGGACGCCCAAGGCCGGCGCTATTATGAATCGCCCTCGCCCCATAATCCCCCCTCTTCAGGCCGCGGACGGCGCTGAAAAAATGGTCTGACGCAGAAATGGCGGGCCTGGGTGCTGTTAACCCAGGCTTTTGCTTGCGATCTGGATTGGCTATGATGACACCCCAGTTTGTTTCCACACCTCCCGTGGTGAAATTGGTCAAAGCCTTCACCACCCCCTACCAGAACTTTCTGGCGACGGCGCGCACCTGTTACTCATCCAAGGGCATCATCCCCGATGAGGCGATCGATGAGCAGTGGGACTGGCTGGCCCAGAGCCTGTACCAGGCTGGGCATCATACCACCCTGCAACATGCCCATTTTCAATTTTCTTTGG
Organism: bacterium; assembly: GCA_034002445.1. Taxonomy (GTDB): domain Bacteria; phylum Hinthialibacterota; class Hinthialibacteria; order Hinthialibacterales; family Hinthialibacteraceae; genus JAVFAP01. The sequence goes on from JAVFAP010000181.1 coordinate 6,077, forward strand.
AGAACGTCTCCCGCCATTTTGTCTGGTCTTTTTTGCACAGCCATCCCTTCTATAACTCCGAGCAGGTAAGCCAGCGTTATGTGACCGTCAAGCCGGGGATGGTGGCCATCCCCCCCTTGCAGGGCGAGGCGTTGGCGCTGTATCAAGAAACCATCGCCTACCAGATGCGGCAGTACCAGCTTTTATCCGAGCGCCTGCTGCCCCTGGTGGAACACGAGTATTGCCAGCGGTTCCCGGCGCGCAAACCGGCGGAGAAGAAAACCCGTGCGGAGATCCAGAAAAAAGCCCAGGAAGTAGCCCGCTATGTCTTGCCGGTGGCCACTTTCACCTATCTCTACCATACCATCAGCGGGCTCTCGCTGCTGCGCTATTACCGGCTCTGCCAGCAGTACGATACGCCTACCGAGCAAACCCTCGTGGTGCAAAAAATGGTGGACGCCCTGCTGGCCCTGGAACCCCGCTACAGCGTCATCCTGGAGCAACCCCTTCCTCTCGAAGAAAGCCCGGAATACCAATTCTTTCAGGCCCATCACGATGGGGATACGGCCCGTGAGTTCATCCAGGAGTTCGACCAAAGTCTGGGGGGCCGGGTTTCGAAACTCACCGGCTTCAAGGAGGGCAGTGAAGAACTGCTGGCTGCTGCCGTGCGCGAGGTGCTGGGCCTGCCCCAAAGCCGCCTGGCCGATGCCGAGGCGATCGCCCTGGCGCTGAACCCCGCCCTTAACCGCTGGTTGGCGGAACCCCTGAACAGCACGACGCATTCCAAACTGTCGCGCTGCCTGGTGCACCCCTCCTATACGTTTCGGAAGAAGATTTCGCATTGCGCCGATTCGCAGGATCAGCGCCACCGCATGACCCCGGCTTCCCGTCCCATCCTGGCCGGGCACCTGACGGCGGCGCCCGATACCATCACCCCCGCCCTGATCCAGCGGGATGAGGCGGTGCGGGCGATGTATGACGAAACCCTGGACCGCACCTGGGACGCGATCGGGCGCCTGCGGACGATGGGGGTGCCGGATGAATTTGTGCAGTACCTGCTGCCCAACGCAGTGGCGATCCGCTTCAGCGAATCGGGCGATTTACTGAATCTGCGCCATAAATACGCCATGCGCCTCTGCTACAACGCCCAGGAAGAAATCTGGCGCGCCTCTGTCGATGAGGTCCAGCAAATCACCGCCCTCCATCCCCGCATAGGAAACTACCTGCTCCCCCCCTGCACCCTGCGCCACCTGGCGGCCCAACGCCCCCTCTGCCCCGAAGGCCCCCGCTACTGCGGCGAACCCGTCTGGCGGCTGAAGGTGGATGAATATCAGCGGGTGATTTGAACGAAGAGATAAAGAAAACCCCAAAAAAACGGGGTTTAAGTAATCAGTGTGGTAAAATCACGTACAAGAGCCTAAGTGAATCCACTGAGACGAGGGTAAGTGAATTCACTTAAATAAAGGTAAGTGAATTTACCACACGGTGTACGTAAAATTACCAATTTGAAAAAAGTTGGGATTTCCCGAAAAATCCTGTTGACAAGCCCCC
>JAVFAP010000182.1:0-7596 GCA_034002445.1 bacterium
GTCAGCGCAAACGCAGTCGGCGAGCCATCCTCGCTCATCGACACGGTTATCGTGTCGCCTTCAGTGAGGTTCGGTGCATCATTAACCGCTTCTATCTCTACATTTACAATGATCGAATCGCTACCTCCTTGACCATCCTCGACTCGCACCACAAACGAATCGCTGCCGTGGTAATTGGCCTCTGGGGTGTAGGAGATAGCCTTTGTTTCACCCGTTCCGCTGGCGATAGCCGTTCCATGACTGGCTTGGGTTGCAATAGACCAGGTGAGTCCATCCCCATCCGCATCGCTGGCGTGAAGCGTCAGATTAAACGCAGTCGGCAAGCCATCCTCACTCATCAAAACTGTGATCGAATCGCCTTCGGTGATACTGGGGGGCTTGTTAGCACTATATTCAAACGCACCAATATCATCCGCGGAACCTTGAGGGCGGGTGGTGCCAGTCTGGTCGAAGCCCCCAGCCCCGCCGGATTGGCCCGCTTGATCGATTGCTGCCACAAATCCTTCGAGCAAGGCATGGGTTTGGGTTTCCCCTCCATTTCCGGCCAAGGGGCCGAGTAGAGTGGTCGTCCCGATAAAACAATTTGTCGTCGTGATCGTCCCCGCGGTATTGTTACTTGAACCATTCCCCAACGTATTGTTGGCGACAAGGCATCGGAACAATCTGCATGTCCCTATCGTTTGGTCAACACCGCCCCCCTTTCCAGTGCTATTACAATCATAATCAGCCACATTATTCACCACCGTGCAGTAATCCATGGTGGTGGTTCCGATCGCCTCAATTCCGCCTCCATAGCGATTGGCCCAATTCCCGCTCAGGGTTGAGTTAGTAGCAATGAACGTACCTCCATTCTGATTAAAAATCCCCCCACCGTCGTAAAGGCACGTGTTGGCGCTAAACGTGGATCGCCACACATTGACGACGCCGTACAGTTCATTAAAAATCCCCCCACCATTAATCGAACTCTGGTTGGCTGACAGTGTACAAGCATCTAGATTGACTGTGCTTGAGTAGATGGTCCCTGATGCGTTTTTATACCCTTTCACGTAGATTCCGCCGCCCGCACTATCCGCCTGGTTCGCCGTAATCCGCGAGGCAATCATCGTAGCCACAAGATTGGCCGTGCGTGCCGAACAATAGATCCCGCCCCCTTGGCCTGTCTTTGCAGTATTTGTCGCTTGATTATCTTCAAGGATACAATGTTCTATCCACAGGTTGCCATCCTCGACAAACATCCCCCCGCCCCATTCCGCTTGGTTGGACTGAATCCGGCAATGCAGCAGACGGAGAGAAACCGTTCTCATCGACAGAATCCCTCCCCCCGCGGGCTTCCCTATCCCTTCGCTCCCACCATACCCCCGGCCATGGACCATGCTGAGTCCACATAAGGTCACACTGGCACCGTCAATCCGAAACACGCTGACCTGATTCAGCCCGTTCGCATCGATAATCATGGCATCCCGGCCCGCTCCATCGATCCGCAATTCAGTCTTGATCGTGGGCAAGGCCGAATTGAGAAGAATCCGTCCGGTGGAGGGTTGAATGATGATATGATCATAGCCAGGCTGGGTATTGGCACTTGAAATCGCTTCCCGCAGCGAACCGGCTCCGCTATCATTGCAATGCGAGACAAAAATCTCCCCCGCTTGCGCCAGCCGCGTCCCAATCACCACAATCAACAAAAGAGTCCATACCTTACGATGCACATCGTTATGGGGCAGAGTCAGCACCTTCATCGTGCGTTCCTCCATGAGTTATCTGCCCAAGGGACACACCTTGGCAGAACATGAGAGAACCCCATTGGGATTGGATCACCGCAAAATATGGAAACAAAAAGTCCTCAACCCCAAGCCCCCGTCAAATGGGCTCCATTACCAAGGCATAAAAAGACACAAAGAGAAAGCAACGATGCGCATAACATAATAAGACGATACGTTATCATACTATACAAATCGCCCTGATGCAAAATATTTTTGGGGGAATTTCGGGATTTCCAAGCCTTCTTCAACTTATTACTACTTACCCTCTATTATGCAATAAAAAGTTAAAAGCAAGCAGGTAATGCATGCCAATTCGCTATGTTTTGCCCCGCCAACAGGCCCAGCCGGCCTCGTCCCTGAAGGCATTCCCAGGACAGAAACACAAAAGGGCTTGAACCACAACCGATTCGGTCAATAATGAAGAGTGTTCAGGATCATCCTGCACACCCAACCCAAGGGAGGAACAAAGATGAGTCATCAATTCTTACGGGGAAAAATTATTCGCATCCTGGACGACCAACGCCTGCTGATCAATCTCGGCCTGGATCATGGAGTCAAACAAGGACAGCATTTCTTCATCTACGATCCTGGCGAAGAAATCACCGATCCCGAGACTGGCGTGTCCTTAGGCACATTGGAATTGGTCAAAGCAGAAGTGGAAGTGGTCCATGTGCAGGAAAAAATTTCATTTGTGATGCCATTGCCCAAGGCCTCCGAAGCGAGCAAGACCGTGCTTTCCGCTACCTTGCAGCAAATCACCCCCTCGGGAAAACCCGGGATGGACAGCACACGGGAACGCTTTCTCGTCAACCCCGCCCAGATCAGCAGCGGGATGCGGACCACGCCCATCTCCATCGGCGACGCCGTTCGCAGCGCGGAATAAGCCGAGGCGCCAACTTCAACGTGAGGCAAGGCGGCGCCTCCAAACAAAATTTCCTTGGAAACAAGAATGGGCAGCATGAGCTGCCCACGAAAAAGTTCTGCCTGGCGGGTTTACTTGCTTTCTTGATCGGAAAGGATGTGAGTGATGCTGGATTTGAGAATCTCCAGTTTGATCTTATCTTTGCCCACGGCAATCACCGCTTTTTCTTCATCGATTCCGATGATTTCGCCATAGATCCCGCCCGCGCCAATGATCTTATCCCCTTTTTTAAGGGAATTGATCCGGTTTTCATGCTTCTGACGCTGCTTTTGCTGAGGCCGGATGAGGATAAAATAAAAAATCGCGAAGAGGATCGCCATCATAAACAGCATATCCCGCAGCGATTCCCCCACGCTGGGTGGCGTTGGACTTCCCACGGTATCCTGGGCGAAAGCGAGAGCCGTGGTAGAAATCATCAATAAAAAATAATAAAGACGTGCCATGGAATAGACTCCTTCAATCTTCTGAGACAGCGGTTTGGTATGTGTCATTGTAAGCGCTTTTGGCAAATTGGGTAGGATCATTTGGCAGGAAAAGAGAAAAAGTCCCGCTTCCCCAGAACCAGCCTCCAATGCCAGGTTTATCCCAAACGCCTCCCGTGCTCGCAGAGAAGACAATCTCTATTCCTCTGGATGGAGTACCTAGGCAGATCGAACAACTCGTTGCGATACCCCAATCCATCATCCGAGCAAATCGAAAACGTCATTCTTAATTTGCAAGGATGCAACTGATGTCTCAATCACGCCTTACGAATCCAGCGATTAACTTAAGTCATTAAAAATAAGATCGTTATCCATAGAAAACAGAAGGACACCTCCGCTTTGATCCGCCTTGAGAACTGACAATCCTCATATCATCCTCATCGGCTTATTCATCCCATCGTATTACCAAGGGGCAAAAATTATATTTTTTTGAGTTTTGGCATTGACAGATCGAACGGACCTAATAAGATATTAGACGCTCAGCAAGAAATGAGCATTGAAAATTCGAAACTTACGTCATGCTGGGGTGTAGACGAATTGGTAAAGTCACCAGTCTTTGGAACTGGAGTTTGAAGGTTCGACTCCTTCCACCCCAGCCATTTTCACACCTGCCTCACAGAGAAATTCTTCTAATCCTCAATCATTATCTCAACGAATCGTTATCCCACTTTTACCCAATTTGCCTAAACAAAAAAGGAGACTCCTCTTCTGAGAAATCTCCTTTGGACATGCTCGCTTTATTCTTACTGCAAAAAGACGATATCCCCGTTGCTTTGAATCCCGTTGGATGGATCGTACGGGTACCCCATCCCGAGCGCGTTGTTATAGGCACCCCGCTTTCCATCCGGTCCCGCGCCAAGCAAGACGTAGTTGCCCGGTTTGAGCGTGCGTAAGCCAACCGCTTGCAAGGTGGCCTCATTGCCGGGGGTAAAGAAGTTCAGGCCGATATCCCCACCCGGGATAGCAGGATCCTCATCCGCGTACATATAGGTATAAGGGGGAACCAAGTCCTGAGAAATCAATTGGCTGTTGGTATCCGACATCGAGGCAGGGGAAAAGAAGGGATCGAGAGGAATAGAAGACATATACGAAACAGGGGAAGTCAATGGGGCAAACAATCCCGCCATCCCGCCCCGGTCGTTGGCCTGTGATCCGCCGACACCCGCAAAAATTTCCACCATCCGCTTTTGGCCTTCCGTTGTATCATCATCCCAAAAGTCAATCAGCATGACGCCTTTATCGATCCGCATCTGCTCGATCGCAGTGCAGACGGCCCGCATATCCGACTGCGCCCGCGCGATCCGCGCCCGCATCTGCGCGCTCATGAAGTTCGGCACCGCAATCGCGGCCAAGATCCCAATAATCGCAACGACAATCAATAATTCAATCAACGTAAACCCACTTTTTTTCGTCATAGATAACTCCTTGCGTCATTCTAAAAGCAAAAGGCTCTCCCCTTCGCCATATCCCATTATTGAATGGATTTGACCGTTCTTCAAGGAGGAAGGGCAAGAATGTGAATTTTAATGACCCATTGATAATAAACTGCCCCGATTCCACCTCACCACACAGGACGAAACCGGTCAACCGCTCCGTCTCGCCCCAATCTTTTAGTTGGCTTTCACCTTTGCGTTTGCACGATCCGGTGCCATCATATTTTGGAGTACCCAACAGTTCCCGGTGATATCCATGATAAACAAAACCATACAAGAAAAAGTCTTTGCCAACCAGCGGATCAAGGAAGAAGAAGCCCTGGAACTCTTTCACACGAAGGATATCCACACCCTGGGGCGTCTCGCCAACCATGTACGGCGCCGTTGGAATGGAGACAAGGCCTATTACATTGTCAACAAGCACATTAATTATAGTAATGTCTGCATCGATTCCTGCAAATTCTGCGCTTTTTCCCGCAAGATCGGCAAAGAAGGGGGATTCACCTATTCGATCGAAGCGATGGTGCAAAAAGCCCAGGAAGGAGCGGATGCGGGGGCCATCGAAATCCATATTGTCGGCGGCTTACACCCCCGCCTTCCCTATGAGTATTATTTGGACTTATTGAAGACATTGAAGCAACGCTTCCCCCATATTGTGTTGAAATGTTTCACTGCGGTGGAAATTTCCCATCTGGCCAAGCGTTCCCGGCAGAGCATCGACGCCGTGTTGCGTGACCTGAAAGAGGCGGGGTTGGATTTTTTACCCGGCGGCGGGGCGGAAATGTTTTCCGAACAGGTACGCGATGTGATTTGCCCACGCAAATTGTATGTGGATGAGTGGGTGGATGTTCACAAAGCTGCACATCGCTTGGGTATCCCCACCAACGCGACAATGCTCTATGGTCATATTGAAACTGCGGAAGATATCATCGATCATTTACACCATATCCGAACCTTGCAGGATGAGAGTGGTGGTGTTGTCACGTTTATCCCGCTCAAATTCCAGCCCGAGAACACACCACTGGGGGGGACACTCAGCACAGGCTTGACCGATTTGCGTGTCCACGCCATTTCCCGCATTTATCTGGACAATATCCCCCATCTCAAAGCCTATTGGACCATGCTCGGCGTAAAATGCGCACAAACTCTCCTGCTTTTTGGCGCGGACGACTTTGACGGAACCGTAATCAATGAGAAAATCGTCCACATGGCCGGCGCCAAATCGCCCAAGATTCTGACCGTATCGACGATCCGGCGAATCATTGAGGAAACAGGGCTGACCCCGGTGGAACGGGACACTTTTTTTCATCCGGTTCAGCGGGAGGCCCCGCTCCCCGCAGCGATTGCGTAAACCAGAATCCATAGCAAAAAAATCTGTTGGGTACCCATGGTCGAACTCCCGTCCCGTTTTAAAGACATCGAACTCATCATCCTGGATATGGATGGTGTGCTGACCAGCGAGCAAGCGTATTGGGACGCGGCGGGGCTGGTAGTCCGCGAATTGATCGAAAGTCCTGCGTTTCTGGCACTAAGCCCCCCCAATTACACGCCGGTCGCCAATATTTTTTATCAACGCATGGCCAACGGCACCCGGCAGGATTGGCGCAAATATCTTCCGCCCGAGTTGATCAAAAAATGCAAAATCCGTGGGATCAACAGCAACTGGGATCTCGCCTATGTCGTTGCGGGTCTCTACCTGGCTCCCCTGTTCGCTCCCCTTCTACCAGCTTTGAGCAAGCGGACTGCCGCGGATGCACTGGCATCGAGAATGGCGGATGATCCCCACGAAACGCGGTTCACCACAGAGAAGACCATTTCTTCTGATTTTCTCCGCTCGTCCGCCATGCTGAAAGACAGCCTCTCCCCCATTTGGGATGAACTGCAACGGCGAGTGGAAAACAATGCATGGGCGGATCTCCTCCATACCCATGAGTTTCACCTGTGGGGTGAGTTTTTCCGCAAGCAAAACTATGCCATCACCCCACTCAAGCATATCGAACTGCTGATCATCGATGATTTTCATCCCGGCGTGCGCGGCCTGCGGTTGCTAGAAGAATTGAACCGCCTGCTCGATCCCCACTCCCCTGCCTCCTATCCCGTGTTTGGCCGCAATACCCCGCTCTGGGATGAGTGCCGCGATTTGTTCCAAGGCTGGTACCTGGGCGAAATCCTCTATGAAGAGATCTACCATCGTCCCCTGCCTTACTCTCCCAAGCCCGGCTTGATCCATAAAGAAGAACCCCTGCATGGCAAAGAGCATACCCACCAATGCCTGACCCACTTAAGAGACGCCGGATATCACCTCGGCATCGCCACTGGCCGCCCGCGGATGGAAATCCTGACCCCTTTGCGTGAATGGGACATGCTCTCCTATTTTGATCCCGACCGGATTAGTACGTATGATGAGGTAGAAGAAGCCGAAGCCACCTTACAGCAGGATGGAATTGCAGCCAACATGGGGAAACCACATCCCTATGTGTTTTTAAAATCCATCGAGCCGCACTTGCCTATCCAGAGCCTATACCAGAGAAGCGAGGCCTTCCATCCCCAGCGGCATCAAATCCTGATCGTGGGCGATGCCCAGGCGGATATCTGGGCGGCACAGAAAATCGGTTGCCACTCCGCCGCCCTGCTCTCTGGGGCGATCGGCCCAAGTCAGCGCAAAGCGATGGAAGAAGCCCATCCGGATGTCATTTGCAATGACCTGCTGGAACTGACCCAAGCACTCTGCGCACTCCAATCCAAATCGATATAACAACGTCTCGCCAAAACCAAGTGTCATGACGCAAAAACGGCCTGCACACCCTCGTGCAAGCCGTTTGTTTTTTGTAGTCGCGAACTCGATCAGTCAGATTTTCCCAGTAGAACCTCGTATTCTTCCAGGGTTCCATTATCCAGACAGCACTCGATGATCTGCCGCCCCAAGGGCAAGAGATCGGCTTCCAGATACTTGGGAAGATGGAGGCGGAAAAATTCGGCCAGAATTTCCGCGCCCTTGT
>JAVFAP010000183.1:0-7570 GCA_034002445.1 bacterium
CGAATTAAACACCTTGGTTTTGTTGAGGCCTGAAGGGCCGTCCTTTGGATAGCCCAGGGGGGAGAAAATTTTTTTAAAAAAATGATCGGAACCCTGGGCGTCACGCTGCTCGGTTTTTTTCCATGAAGCATACCGGGGTTCGGGGTATGCGCAGGGTCGCTGCGGGGGGATTTTAATACGACATATTTCGTACGTAAGGCGTGGTGGGCTACGCGCCTTTGGCGCTTTGAGCCCACCCTACGGGTTGTTGAGAGTCTACGGGTTGTTGAGCCCGGCCGGCGATTTTCTTTGCGGGCACCTATTGCCAGGTGATTTCTGCCAGCAGGGGCATGTGGTCGGAGGCTTCGGTGGGGATCACCCGGATAGCCTGGACCGTCCAGCCGGAATCCTGGGTCAGATAGATATAATCGATCCGGCTTTTGGGATCCTGACTAGAATAGGTGAAACCGTCGCCCTCGCCCGCTGCCTCCCACGCGTCCAGCCAGGCGGTCTTCATCGCCTGATGCAGCCGGCCGTTGGGATGGTCGTTGAAATCCCCGCACAGGATAGCGGGCAAGGTAGTGTTCGCCTCGCGAACTTTGGTAATCTCCTTGGCATTCTCTAGCCGTTCCGCGTCCTCACGGCGGAAATCCAAATGGGTGGAGAGAAAAAGCAGGGGACGCCCAGGCACATCGATCCACGCATGCAACAGCCCGCGCTGTTCGGCGGAATGCAGCATGTGGTAATGGCGGTTTTCCGCTTTTTGGATGGGAAAACGGGAAAGGATGGCGTTGCCATACTCGCCACCCTGATGATCAATATTCTTGAAGAAGGCTGCGTGCATTCCGGTCAGTTCCGCCAGTTTGGCAGGGATATCGATCCGGTGCGAGCGCTCCACCCCCCGGTCCACTTCTTGCAGCGCCACCAGATCCGCCGAGGCGTCACGGATGATCGCGGCGATCCGCTCCACATCCACCTGGCCATCCATGCCTTCCGCGTGATGGATGTTGTAACTCATTACCCGCAGGAGGGGAGATTCCGCTGCGTCAGCCCAGCCGTACCCAGTCATAAGGAGGATTGCCAGCATGGAATACCGGCAAACCGGCATCCCCAAGAGGAAAGCCACCAAGCATGATCCGCATTGTCTCATCATAGGTCCTAATCCTTTCTCTGCATCAAGATGCCTCTCGGATTGGCTCCATCGAGACATTCTTATTCCATCAAATTGGTTTTTGGGCAATTTTCAAGGCTTTGCAAATCGATCCAGCAGAAAGCAAGCATCTTTTCTGCTGTGAGTATTCAGATAAAATGAGAAGGATAGGCCCCCTGTTCGGACCGTTTCATCCTCCAATACAAAGGATTTTCGATTTCATGCCTCCCGCCGAAATACCGAATATCTCCATCGTCATTCCTGTTAAAAACGAATCCGAAACCATCGATTCCCTGGCCCATGAAATCACCTCCATTCTGGCTGGGGAATCCTGGTCATGGGAATGTATGTGGATCGATGATGCCTCCAGTGATACAACCAAACTCACTCTACAATTTCTCCACAAGAATGATCCTCGGCACCGTTTCCTTTCTTTAACCGAAAATGTGGGACAATCCGCCGCGTTGTGGATTGGATTTCAAAAGACCCGGGGCCAGATCATCGTCACCCTCGATGGGGATGGCCAGAACGACCCGGCCGACATTCCGGCCTTGGTCCGCCTTGTCCTCAACGGGGAGACAGATATGGCCAATGGGTATCGGCAACATCGCCAGGATACCACGTTTCGTCGCATTATATCGAAAGTAGCCAACAGCACCCGTAACGCGATTACTGGTCCTACGGTCCGCGATGTGGGCTGTGCGATCCGTGCGTTTCGCCGCGATTGTGTTTCCACTTTTCCTTCCTTTGCGGGAATGCATCGCTTTTTGCCCACATTTGCCCTTAACGCGGGATATCGAATCACGGAAATCCCCGTTCATCACAGACCCCGGCTCAATGGCCGCAGCAGTTACACCCTGTTCAACCGGCTGTGGGTGGGCTTGTACGACCTTTTTGGGGTGCAATGGCTGACCAAACGGAGTTTTCTGCCCGCGCTCCAGGCGGCTCTCTCGCCCCGCCCAAGCGATTTTGGCACACAGGCCGAGAATGATCTCATCCCCTTTTGGCGCCATGCTCCCTTTTGGCTCTGTATGGGTCTCTCTCTTTTTATCGCCCTCTTATTTGTGGACCGGGGGTTATTTGAATCGACAGAAGGCAGATACGCGGAGTGTGCCCGGGAGATGCTGGTCCAGCAAAACTATTTGGAACCAACTCTGAATTTCGAGTCCCATTGGACCAAACCACCCATGACCTATTGGGCGATTGCCGCCGGGATGACGTTACTCGGCCAGCATGAATTGGGCATCCGCCTGTATCTGATCTTGGCCTTTATCAGCACGACCGCGCTCGCCTATGCCTTAGGCCACATTCTGTGGGGACGTGCCGTGGCGCCCTTCGGCGCACTGGTCTATTGTACGTCTCTCTTCACAGCCTCGACATCCAACGTCGTCTCGACCGATGTCCTGCTGACCTTTTGGCAGGCGCTGGCCGTCACAGCGTTTTGGGCGGGGTTCAAGCAGGAGCGGCCTTGGTCTTATATCCTGATGTGGAGCGCGCTGGGTGCGGCCTTTCTCACCAAAGGCCCTCCGGGCCTGTTATGCCTTACCGGGATTTTACCGACCTATTTCCTCGCTCGATATTATGGTAAACCAGGGCCTTCCCTCTTTTCTTTCACAGGGCTCACTCTGTTTGCCCTGATTGGATTCAGTTGGTATATCGCCGAAGGAATACACCATCCCGGTCTGTTACAATACTGGTTTTCTGAAGAAATGATCAACCGGGTTTTGACTGCGGAACATCACCGCAATTCGGAATGGTACAAGATTTTGACTGTCTATGGCCCCATTCTGCTCTTCGGCTCCATGCCGTGGAGTTTGATCCTCCTTGTCCATCGGCCGAAAATTTGGAAACAAATCCATGCCAAATTGAACCGGTTTCAATTGACCGATAACTACCACTGGGTCTTCTTTGGCCTCAGTATCACCATCCCGGTTCTCATCTTCTCGCTAAGTCAGTCCCGGCTGCACTTGTATCTGTTACCTCTGTTTCTTTCCTTAAGTGTCATCCTGGGCCGCCTGGTTCATGAACATTGTATTTCTTCGCAATATAGCAGGGGCAATTTTATCATGATTCTGGTTGGCGCGGTTCTGTTGGCAGGCACAGCAAAAACAGCCCCCCTGCTTCGGGAAGATCATTTGAGTATGAAGGATGATTCTTTGGCCGTGCATACTCTGATCCAACAGATCCCTGGTTCCAAAACCTTTTTTTACTACGGAGACCGCATCCCCTATGGCTTGGAATTTTATTTGAAAGAGCCATTTCAACAGATCGCAAAAGACGACAACCAAGATCTTCATCTTGTCGAACCCAGAGATTTGCGCCAAATCCTCACGGATTGTCAAACGAAACAAAGTTTGCCCATCATTGTCTTGAACGCCAGCCATCAAGAACAATTCCTGGAGTTCTGCCAATCGATCCCAGAAGAGGGGTGGATATGGGATGGAAAAACCTTCAAGACCACAACCAGCCATCCGATCCAATCGCGGTGGCTACCCCATTACTACGCTTTGATTATTCATTGATCCTTCATCGAAACAAAAAAACGGCTGAACCACTTCAGCCGTTTTTTTATTCACTCCAGCCTGTCTTATTTTTCCAAACGGGGGAACAGGGCCGCGCCCTGTTCGACAGTCCGGCCCGCGCATTGATCCGGCGTATCCAGCTGGGCGAGGGAGGGTGTATCGCCATTCTGAGGCAGCGCCAGGCGCTCCAACATAGTTTGGGCCGTGACCGGCATGATGGGGAAAACCAGCACCGCCACCGCCCGCAGCAGTTCGGCCAGACTCAACAGCACTTCATCCAACCGCCCAGCCTTGGCTTCGTCCTTGGCCAGCGCCCATGGTTCGGATTCATCGACATAGCGGTTGGCGAAGCCGATCAGATCCCACACCGCCGCCACCGCGTTGTGTAGGGCGTTTTTGTTCATATAGGCCTTGTAGGATGCGAGGGTCTTGGCAATCTCGGCGCGGACCTTGGCTTCCGTGGTCACCGATGGGACCACCTGGGCCCGGTATTTTTTGATCATGGCGCAAACCCGCGAGAACAAGTTGCCGATATCGTTGGCCAGATCGGCGTTGTAGCGGTTGATCAGCGATTCCTCGCTGTAATTGCCATCCTGCCCGAAGGCGATTTCGCGCAGAAGGAAGTAACGCAGCGGGTCCGCCCCATAGGCGTCCAACAGGGTGAGGGGATCGACGATATTGCCGATGGTCTTGGACATCTTTTCGCCGCGATGGTAGATAAAACCATGCACCAAAATCTGCTTGGGCAGGGCGATGCCGCACGACATCAGCATCGCCGGCCACAACACCGCATGGAAACGGGTGATATCCTTGCCGATCACATGATGATCTGCCGGCCAGAAGGTGTTGAACCGCGCTTCGTCAAACAAAAAACCCACTCCGGTGAGATAGTTGGAGAGGGCATCAAACCAGACATAGGAAACGTGGTCTGGGTCCCAGGGCAGCGAAATTCCCCATTTGGTCGTGGAACGGGAAATACTGATATCCTGCAAGCCGCGGTCCAACAAGGCCAGCATCTCATTTTTGAATGATTCCGGATAGACGAACTCGGGGTGCTCGGCATAGTATTGTTTCAGTTTTTCCGTGTAGTTGCTGAGACGAAAGAAGTAGTTCTCTTCTTCCATCCAGTCGATGGGGGTTTTGTGGACAGGGCAAATGTTCCCCTCGGCCAGGTCGGCTTCCTGGTAAAACGCCTCGCAGGAGTAGCAATAGCAGCCACTGTACTTGCTCTTATAAATATCGCCATTGTCGTAGGCGCGTTGCAACAGTTCCTTGGTGGTATTGTGGTGCTGGGGGTCGCTGGTGCGGATAAAGCCATCCAGGCTGGAACCGATTTTTTCGTGCAGATCGCGGAACACCACAGACATCTTGTCGCAATAGTCCCGGGGAGGCAAACCGGCCTCGGCGGCCGCTTTCTCGACCTTAGCGCTGTGTTCATCCACGCCCGACAGAAAAAAAACCTTCTGCCCCAGCATTCGGTGATACCGGACAATCGCATCCGAGGCGATAAACTCATAGGCATGACCCACATGGGGCTTGGCATTCACATACGCAATCGCGGTTGTCAGGTAAAAGGATTCCGTCATCAATTTTCTCCATGGATTTGACATTCATACCGATCCTTCGCCATAAGGCAAAGGGTACTCTTTCATGATACTCACACCCAGGAAATTGGGCAATCAAGACAGGCCGGGCATTTCAAAAATGCTCCTCCGGGTTGGTAGAATCCTCTGAAAGATGATCCTCGAGCGGTGTGGTGGTTTCAGTTTCCGTTGCAGGCTCTTTCCATTCAGCAGATTCTGGCACCGATTCCATCACCTCCACCGGCTCGGTCGTGGACTCGGCTGGTTCAGTGAGCACTGGCATCGATTCCATCGCCTCCAGTGGCTCGGTCGTGGAATCGACCGCTTCGGCGGGCTCAGGCACCGATTCTTCCGTCTCCACAGGCTCGGGGGTAAGTTCTATCGGCGGCATTTCAGGCTGAGGAACGTTGGACATTTGAATTGTGAGCGGCGCCCCTTGCTGGAACTCGATGGTGCAAGCCAGCCGAAAAGGTGGCTCCGGCTCCCCGGGATTGGGGTTGGAGACAAACAGATGGAGATGCTGCATCGCGACCTGGGGCAAAAACACCTGCCCCTCCTGGTTGTTGCAACGGCGGCCAAGAGAGTCGATTAACGCGATTTTCCACAGCCAGCCTTCACGGGTAGTCCAATGGTCAATGCCCACTCGCTGCCCAGCGGGGTCGATCGAGTAGAGGTCTATCGCCTTTACCGTAGCGCCTTCGGGAATTGTAAAAACCAGTTCCAGTTCCAGATCAGTCACGCCATCCGGGCTCAGTTTCTCTTTGCCAATCCAATCCGCCCCGATCCCTTGGTAAAGCAAGGCTGGTTCGACCAGCGCGGGCTGATCCGTCAGCAAGGGGTAGATACTACAAAACAGAACAAAAGCACTCGTGCCCAAACACGCCCCAGTGGTTTCCATTTTGATAAGCCAGCCGTTCACTCGGCTGCGCCGCAAGGATTCCAACCACGCGCGCTTAAAGCCGATCAATCCCAACACCCCCACGCAGGATAGCAGAGTCAGGTAGAGTGCCAGGCGGTTCATGCGCCCGTTGCCCGTATCGGGAATTGGAAGAGAGTCAGTTGAAGGGGGCTCTGGATCTTCAACCGATGGGGAAGAAAGCGAATCCCACCAGGCTTGGATTTCGGGCTGGTTCACCCAAAACGGGGCATCCAGGGTGATGGAGGGCGGCACGTCGCGCAGGGGGTGGATGGTCCAACGCCAGACAGATTCGCCCAGCGAAGTCCCCAGCACCGCCACGGGCAGCGCGAACGCGGCCAAGCCCACAAGGATGCGGCTTCCGTCAGCCAGGGCGATTCGGCTGAAGGCGGCAATCGGCATCGCTTCCCAACGCCAAATCCACGCCCCGGCCTGGCTAAAGCGAGTCGGCATGGCGGTCCGGACCCAGAGCCAACGCAGGCCCTGGGACACCATCCCCGCCGCGAGGATCACCAATCCAAGATGAGCCAAATCCAATAGCAACGCGTTGGGAAGGGTTATTCCCTTTTCTGAGAGAAGAAAGAGGAGCGCTTGGCCGGTATTGGTTTGGCTGTACAGCAGGAGGAGAGAATAGATCGAGAGCAGGAGACCCCAGCGGCGCTTACCAACCAACGCCCACAGCGCCCCCGCCATGCCCAGATAGGTTACCCAGGGGATGGAATGGGGGAAGAGCGCCCCCTTGACCAGTAAAGCCCCGAGGCCGTGAGAATCCATCATGACCCGTGTTGAGCCCGGATATCCCGCGCCACTCCAAACAAGGGGAAGCCAGTACACGGCCGCCAGCCCCAGACCCAGCAGAACCGCGAACGCTAAGCCCAGCCGGTTCTCATTCTTGGGATCATAAGCAACAGAGCGGCCCAGCCAGCACGCGGCAGAATGGAGGAGAAGCAGCAAAATCCACAGGGCGTGAAAGAACAAAAAGATGGGGTCGCACAACACGCTAAGGCCGATCCCCAAGGCGATGGCCAGCATCTGCCCGTTGGAGCGGGGTGAATTCGCGGTACAGGCGGTGGAAAAAGCCAACAGCAGCAGCGCGGACCCCAAGCCTCGGCCCCAGTCCCCTTCCACCAAAAAGCGGTAGAACCCCAGCCCGTTTTGCGCATCCACAATCCCGACCATCAGCAGCCCCAGCGCTGCACCACGGCCAAATTGGTTCCGGACGGGCAGATAGACCAACAGAACCGCAAGCAGATAGGCACCATACACCGCGAGGGCATAACCGGTCTTTGTTGGGTCAAGTCCCATGCCCAGAAACAGGCCAGTCCAGAGGGAGGGGGCCGGGGGGTTGATCTGGTTCAGCGGGAAAAGCGTTCCATGGATGGCAGTCCATCCCCCCAGCTGGCCTTGGCTGCTCCAGCAG
>JAVFAP010000184.1:0-7569 GCA_034002445.1 bacterium
ATTATAGCCAATCAGGGTGGTTTTGGGAGATATGCGAAAACCGGAAGCGGATGCGGCGGGCGGGGGATTATTTTGGCCTGCCTGTACCGGCGGATTTCTTGACAGAGGTTTTTTTCTGGATGGATTTCTTTTTCGCGGTGCCTGTTTGCCGTGCTTTTCTGCGCTCTACTTTCAGGTAGGCTTCGAACTCTTCCGCGCTCTTGATCTCGAGATAATCGGTTTCCCAGCCCTCGTGGATTGTGTGGTAATCGCAGTTTTCGGTCGAGTAGTTCTTGCAGGTTTTGGGGCGTTTTTCGTAGATACCGCAGCGGTGGTCTTTTTGCAGATGACGGCAGGTGGTGGCAATTTGCAAAAGCCACCGGTCTTTCTCGATCAGCAGGGTCACGCCTTCGTGGAGCAGGTACCAGCGGACATCGTCGCGGGCCTGGTTGGTGAGGGGCTCATCGATATCCACGGTGATATAATGGCAACAGAGGGCGGTGCATTGGGCGCATAGGGAGCCGTCGCTTTTCTTGACCATGGGGATGATTTCCTCTTCCCTGGGATTTGTACTCCATCAAAAAAACTCGCTCATTTGCCTGAGCCTATTCTTGGGTTTCGGGGCTTTTTTCTTTATGATATCTACAGCGGAGGTATCCTTTTTGTTTCCTGGGCCTGGTGGCGAGAGAACGGAAGGATATCCCTGGAGTAATGTGAGTCTATCATACGTTGGTTTTGTATGCCGGGGCAGGGGAAGGTTTCCATCCCCCGAGAGCCATTTGTCCCGGATGGGTGCGTGATTTCAAAGAAACGTAGAAAGGTTGAGGAAAATGTTACAAAAAGTGGCCATTCTCATGATCGTCGCGTTTTGCTGTGCGGGGTGTTCTTCCGGAGGTGCCAAGGGGGTGGGGAACTCGGTTGGGTCCGCCTTGCGGGCGCCGGTGGATTTTTTCGCGGGGATTGGCAGCGGAATGCAGGGCGGTCCCTTTTCGCCACACCGGCCGTTCAACCCCGATTTTGAAAAGCAAAAGAGCGATCCCATCTTTTGGGAGGACGATGTGCAGTTTTTCTCAGCGATGTAAACCGGCAGAGAGAACACACACTTCGTATCCAATGAAAATACGGCTCTAGCCAAGAGGGGGTTCAATGAACGGAACCTGCCCCAAGGGGGTAGAACCAGGGAGCGAAACGAATGCAAGGCCCGAAAGTCATTTATCTCTGTGGCCCCATTATGGGGGAAATCGATGGGGAAGCCCGCCAGTGGCGGGAGGAAGCGAAGCGACAACTGGCAGGGGGGTACCATCTCCTGGACCCCATGCGGCGGGATTTCAAGGACAACGAAGTCGATAGCGCCAACGAGATCGTGGAATTTGATTTGCAAGATATCCGCGATGCAGATATTGTCTTGGTGAATTATAACAAACCGAGTATCGGTACCGCCATGGAAGTGTTTTACGCCGCGCACCATTTGGGGAAATTTGTGGTGGCTTTTTCTCCCTTTCCCTTCAAGGATTGCAATCCCTGGATGGTGAAATTCACGACGAAGATTCTGCCTTCGCTCGATGAGGCGATTGGATATATCAAACGCCATTTCCCCGTCCAGGATGGATAATCTGGCTGGGTTGGAAAGACCTGTGGGTATGAAAGAACCAGTTCTAGCGAAAATTGACTTGCATTGCCATTCATGGGCGTCAGACCGGCCCTCGATGTGGCTGTTGCAACGGTTGGGGTGCCCGGAGTGTTATACCGCGCCGGAGCATGTATGGAAGATGGCGACCCAGCGCGGGATGCATTTTGTGACCATCACCGATCACAACACCATCACTGGCGCGCTGGAGATCGCACAGGTACATGACAACGTCATCCTCGGCGAAGAGGTGACTACCTACTTCCCGGGGAATGTCAAAGTACATGTGGGCTGTATCGGCATCACCGAAAGCCAGCATCAGGATATCCAAGCCTTGCGGGAGAATATCTACGATCTGGTGGCCTACTTGCACCAAGAGCAGATCATTTCTTTCTGCGCCCATCCCCTGGTCAAGGTCAACGGACGCCTGCAATGGGAGCACTTTGAAAAACTGCTTCTCCTGTTCAAGCGGTTTGAAATTTTGAACGGAACCCGGCTGGGGCGGATCAACCGTATCACCGAAGAGATTGTCGCCAGCCTGACCCAAGAGCAGATCGAGCGCTTGGCGGATAAACACAACCTGGCGCCCTATGGCGAGCGGCCATGGGAAAAATTCGTGACGGGTGGGACGGACGACCATTGTGGTATTTTTATCGGAACCTGCTACACCGAGGTGGAAGCGGAGGCTTTGACCAAGGACGCTTTGCTGGAGGGGCTGCGACAGGGGAAATCGCGTCCCCGCGGTTCCAGCGATAGCAGCCTGACGCTGAGCCACCAGATCAACAGCATCGCGTTTCAGTACTATAAAAGTAAAATCTCTCCGGAGTCCGAGGAGTTGCTCTATATCCTCAGCCGGATTTTCGAGCGGGAAAACCCGGTACGCATCAGCAACCGCCTTCGCTTTAAAAAAGGGTTTAAAAAGCTGGTCAAGTATTTCTTCAAACCCAAGCAGACCAAGGTCAATCTGGTGGAAGAAATCCGCGAGATCATCAAGGACAACACCTCGCTCAAGTCGCTCTTTAATGAGGGCTTGATGACGCGGAACGAGTACAACCAGAATGTCTTCAACCTCGCGTCGGATGTGCTGGACCAGATGATTATGCGGGTGATCGAGAAGCCGCAGTTACTCCATTATTTTATTATTTTCGCGCCAATTCTGCTTTCATCCTATTTTCTGACCAGCAAGCATTTGCATTCCAACCGGGATCTGATCGCCAAGGGCGAAGCCTGGCTGGGAATCAAGCGGCCGCGTAAAATCGCCTGGTTCACGGACTCGTTCTCCAACATGGATGGGGTCTCCAAGACCTGCCGGAAATTTTTGGAATCGGCACGAATGCGCGGGAAGGATTTATGGATCTATACTTCGCACAAGGATGATCTGTCTTCCGAACCGGGGGTGGTCAATTTGCCACCCATTCACGCGTTTCCCACCCCAGGGTATGAGAAGGTGACGCTGTACCTGCCCTCGATTCTCAAGGCGTTTAAAAAAGTGGAAGAGGACGACCTGGACGCGGTGGTGATCAGTACGCCCGGCCCAGTGGGGATCTTGGGTCTTTTATGTGCCAAGATCATGGGGATTCCCGCGTTCGGGATCTACCATACCGATCTGCCCCGCATCGCCATGCGGGTTTCGGGTGATGCCATGTTCGGCCAATTGGCGATGCAACTCACCCGGTTGTTTTACCGCCAGGTCGATCATGTCCTGGCGCCCTCGCGCTGGTATGTGGAAGATTTGCAGAACTTGGGGATTGAGGAAGAGCACATCGGCATTATGGAACGCTGGATCGATCCCCGCGCGTTCTCGCCCGCGCACCGGGACGAGGCGTATTGGCCGGAGGACGCGCCGGTCAACTTGTTGTTTGTGGGGCGGATGTCGAAGGATAAGAACGTCGATGTCTTGATCGAACTCTACCGCTATCTAGAAGGCAAGTACGACAACTTCGTTCTGCACTGCGTGGGGGACGGACCCTACTACAGCGAGATGGTCAAAAAAACAGCGGCCTTGCCCCGATTCATCATGACCGGGGCCAAGTTTGGCAAGGATCTGGCGGCGGCCTATGCCTCCTCGGATGTTTTTGTCTATCCGGGCCTTTTGGATACCTTTGGCAACGTGATCATCGAGGCGCAGGCTTCGGGTTTGCCCTGTGTGGTGATGAACGAGGGCGGGCCGAAAGAACTTATTGTGCCGGGGAAAACCGGGTTTGTTTCGCGCACGCCGGATGAGTTTATCCAAAACACCGAGCGCTTTTTCCTTCAACCCGAATTGATCCAGGACATGAGCCGGGAGGCGGTGCGGCATGTATCCAACCGCTTCACCGAAGACCGGGTCTTTGAGGCGTTCTGGGATTGTATCAGCCAGCCCGTGCCCAATGGCTACGATGCCCACCGGTTTCAGCTTGAACCTCAGAAGGAAATCCCGCCCGAAGCACCGATCCGGATTTCGGCCAAGCCCGGGATTTGAGTTTCAGCGAGAGGACTGGGGGATGGTCCACACTGCTGGAGTCTTGCCGAACAAGGTGAGCAGCAACCCCCAACTCGCGCCAGTGTACATGACCAGCAAGTGTCCCAGGATGGTGAAGGGCTTGAAGAAGCGATTCGCGGGGGCCAGGCGCATGGCGAGCAGGCCAAGGCAGGCTCCCAGCAGCAGGAAGGCGCCAGCCCAAAACACGAAAAACGCAAAGGGCCTGTCTTGCAGGCAGGCGGCGCTGCCCCAGAGGCATAGACCGATGGGCAAGGTAAGCCAGCGCAGGAATTTGTGCGAAAGAAACTGCCACAGGCGGAAAGGCCGCTGGAGGATGACGGGGAAAAGCTGGCCGAATCCCCGCAAGCCTCGGGCCACGATCCGGGAGGTCCGACGCAGTTCTTCCCGTACATCAGTATGCGGTTTTTC
Organism: bacterium; assembly: GCA_034002445.1. GTDB lineage: Bacteria > Hinthialibacterota > Hinthialibacteria > Hinthialibacterales > Hinthialibacteraceae > JAVFAP01. The sequence goes on from JAVFAP010000184.1 coordinate 4,497, forward strand.
AAAGCCGACGCCGTCCTTTTCATACAATACAAGGTCACCCGCCGCGCCCAGGCGCATGGGAATTTCCAAATCGTTGGCGATGCGGGGATGCAAGGTTTGGATCCGTCCCCGCCGCGCGGTCAGTAAGGAACCCCCTCCCACCAGCACCGATCCCAGCTGATTTTCCAAGGCTTTGATCCCATTTTCATAGCGCCAGTAGAGGCCCGTGCTGCGGCCGACGGGGTTCCAGTCTGCCTCATGGGTGAAAACCAGGTTGCCGGTAACGCATCCCACCCGAGGATTGGCGTAGTGGCGGGCGATGCGTTGCAGGCAGTCCGGGTGAAACACCGTGTTCGCGTCGGTGAAGAAGAGCAACTCGCCGGTTGCGTTGGGGATTAACTGGTTCAACGCCACATTCTTTCCCCCGTGGGTTGGCAGGATCAACGCTTCGATATCCGGTTGGCTGGAAAGAAAGGCCGCCGTGCCGTCGGTTGATGCATCCGATGCCGCCAAGACCTGAATTTTATCTTGAGGATAGTTAAGTCGGCGGATGCTTTCGATCTTGTGGGGCAGCGAGGTTTCCTCATTGTGCGCGGAAAACAGGATGGTGACGGTGGGTTGGTATGTTTCATCCACTGTGTGTTGTTGGGAATAGAAGAAGGAAAGCGCCTTTAACAGAAGCAAGTACCCGGCGTAGACATACACCAGGGTAAAAAAACTGAGCCAAAACAGCACGGGGCAAAACCAATCCATCGGGACCCATTCTCCGGCACGATGCTTGTTTGCGGCCCCAAGGGAGACCGCTTCTTTGGGCATTCTACGAGCTTTTTGGGGGCTGGCGTAGGGCCAAACACCTATTCCATGGCAATCGAAGCCAAAGAGGTGGGGGAACCCGATTGAGGGCGAGATCAGGATACAAAATAACTCTTTTTATTCCCAGGAGATGTGATAAGATAAGAATGATTACTTGACAACGTCAAGTATGGGTGTATTATATAAACATGATAAAAAAAGTCATGTTATCGTCTTAACGATCGGAAAAGGATAGGGACTGTGGCTGAAAACGAGAATGGCAAGAAAGGGTTGGATCGCATGAGTTCCTCGACTGAAACGATTCATGAGATCGCGAAACAAGAATATAAATACGGGTTTACCACCGATGTCGAGCAGGAAATGATCCCCAAGGGATTGAATGAAGATGTCATTCGCCTGATCTCGCAAAAGAAAAACGAACCCGGTTTCATGCTGGAGTGGCGTTTGCGGGCCTTTGCCTTTTGGCAAAAGATGGAAGAGCCGGACTGGGCCCATCTGAAAATTCCCCCCATTGATTACCAGGATATCATCTATTATGCCGCCCCCAAATCCCCGAAGGACCGGCCCCAGAGTTTGGATGAGATCGATCCGGAAATTTTGAAGACGTATGAGAAATTAGGGATCCCCTTGGAAGAACAGAAAGTGCTGGCGGGGGTAGCGGTGGACGCGGTGTTCGACAGTGTTTCGGTCAAAACCACGTACCGGGAAAAACTGGCGGAACTGGGGATCATTTTTTGCTCGTTTTCCGAAGCGTTGCAGCATCATCCCGACCTGGTGCGGCAGTATCTGGGTTCGGTGGTTCCCATAACGGATAATTATTTCGCAGCGTTGAATTCCGCGGTCTTCAGTGATGGGTCGTTTGTGTTTATCCCCAAAGGGGTCAAGTGCCCCATGGAACTCTCCACCTATTTCCGGATCAACGCCCAGAACACCGGGCAGTTTGAGCGGACACTGATTATCGCTGATGAAGGTGCGACGGTCAGCTATTTGGAAGGGTGTACCGCGCCGCAGCGGGATGAGAACCAACTGCATGCCGCGGTGGTGGAACTGGTGGCCGAGAAAAAGGCGACGATCAAGTATTCCACGGTCCAGAATTGGTACCCCGGCGATAAAGACGGCAAGGGTGGCATCTACAACTTTGTGACCAAGCGGGGCAAATGTGCTGGGGAAAGTTCGAAAATCTCCTGGACGCAGGTGGAGACCGGTTCGGCCATTACATGGAAATACCCAAGTTGTGTGTTGCTGGGTGATCACTCGGTGGGCGAATTTTACTCGGTGGCGCTGACTAACAATTACCAGCAGGCCGATACCGGCACCAAGATGATTCATATTGGCAAAAATACCAAGAGCACGATTGTTTCCAAAGGAATCTCGGCCGGGTTTGGCCAGCAGACATACCGGGGGCTGGTGCGGATTCAAAAAAGCGCGATCAATTCGCGGAACTATACCCAGTGCGATTCTATGTTGCTGGGCGACAAGTGCGGCGCCCATACCTTCCCCTATATCGATGTCAAAAACACATCGTCCCAGGTGGAGCATGAGGCCACCACCTCCAAGATTGGGGAAGATCAGGTCTTCTATTGCCGCCAGCGGGGCATCCCCGAAGAGGATGCGGTCAATATGATCGTCAACGGTTTCTGTAAAGAAGTTTTTAGAGAACTGCCGATGGAATTCGCGGTAGAAGCGCAAAAACTGTTGAGCGTCAGCCTGGAAGGCAGTGTCGGGTAAGTAAGTCGAACTACTTCATATTAAAATAAGATTGCTATTGGAGATAAACCATGCTGGAAATTAAAAACTTACATGCCAATGTAGAAGGAAAGCCCATTCTGAAGGGCATCAATTTGGTCATCAATCCGGGCGAGGTCCATGCCATCATGGGGCCGAACGGATCGGGGAAAAGTACTTTATCCCAGGTGTTGGCGGGGAATGAGAGTTATGAAGTCACCGAGGGCGAGATTGTTTACAAAGGGCTTGATTTATTGGAGATGGAACCGGAAGAACGGGCGGTGGCGGGGATTTTTTTGTCCTTCCAGTATCCGGTGGAAATTGCCGGTGTCTCTAATTTGTACTTTTTGAAGACGGCGTTGAACGCGGTTCGCAAGGTCAAGGGGCTGGCGGAATTGGACGCCGTCGATTTCCGAAAATTTGTCAAAGTAAAAGCCAAATTGGTCAAACTGGATGACAAACTGCTGAACCGTTCGGTAAATGAAGGATTTTCCGGCGGGGAAAAGAAGCGGAATGAGATTTTCCAGATGGCGGTGCTGGAGCCCTCGTTCGGGAT
>JAVFAP010000185.1:0-7540 GCA_034002445.1 bacterium
TATCCATCATGCAGCGTAACGCCCAGGGTTCCACCCATTTTTTGCAAAAAATGGGTTCCCCCCTGGGCTATCCAAAGGACGCGCTTTCAGCGCTCATTGAATTAAAATTTTTGAAAAACGTCTTTGTTTTATCCAATCTGAGTATGCTGATTGCGTTTGTGTCTACCCTGTGCGAGGGATGGAGTGGGCACCGCGCGTCTCCCAGGGTTCCACTCAGGGCTATCCATCATGCAGCGTAACGCCCAGGGTTCCACCCATTTTTTTTGCAAAAAATGGGTTCCCCCCTGGGCTATCCAAGGGACGCGCTTTCAGCGCTCATTGAAATAAAATTTTTGCCAGAACGTCGTTGTTTAATCCAATCTGAGGGCGCTGGTTGCGTTTGTGTCTAGCCGGTGCGAGGGATGGGGTGGGCACCGCGCCTTCGGCGTTTGGAGCCCACCCACCATAGTTTTGAGCCCGCTCGACATCACGGCGGCAATTGGAGCCCACTTTGGATATCTGACCAATCCCAGATTGTGTTTGATCCAGGATTTGTTACCTTCTTACCGGCTGGCTACGATCTCAATTTCCCGACCGCCGGGGATGTTGAATTTGATCTGCTTGCTGGCATCGTGAATGATCTGGATCCCTGCGGGCAAGCCTTCCTTGACGGCTTTGCCATCGATGGTCACAGTGGGATACTCGGTCCACTGGAGCGGCAAGACGACATCCGCCGTGGTGCCTGCGGGCACGTGGGACTTGATGCGGAAAGCATTCTCCTCTCGTTTCCACGAGACAAACACGGTGCCTTGGGGGATGGGATAGTTGCCTTCGCACCAAGTTAAATCCACGGGTTGGGGCGCGATGGCCAGTTTGGTAAAGCCTGGTTCCAGGGGCCGCACGCCCAACTGGTACTTGCTGAGGAAGAAGGTCGGCGCGGCGGACCAGGCGTGGCAGTGGCTGCGGGTCCACCAGCGGTCCCCTTCCTGCGGGAACATTTCCCAGAAGGTGGTCGCGCCCTTATCCAGCATCGGCTGCCAACGGGAGCGCACGACCGAGAGGACCTGATCGTGCAAGCCCTCTTCTGCGAACATCTCCAACACATAGAAGAGCGCGAAGGGGCTGCCAAACTGAACCATGCCATCCGGCGGCGACGCCACTTTACGCAGAAGTCCCGGCTTTTTATCCGCTGGGACCACATCGTACAGCAGGGCCAGGGCGTTGGTCTGCTGGCTGATTTGGCTGGACAAAGTGCCATCGCCATGGATGGAATCGACATACGCGCCCTTGGTCTCATCCCAAACCGCCTGGTTGACCGCCGTGATCAAGTCCTGGCGGAAGGCTTCCCATTTGGCGACGTCTTCGTTTTTCCCCAGGAAGCGGGCCATATTTGCCGCCCGCTGCGCGGTCTCGGCTAGCAGAACCGAGTTGTGGGTACAGGTTTCATGACCGATATCCATCCCCGCCCAATCGAAGAAGTTCCACGCGTTGATGCGCATCAAGCCCCGCTCTGTGCAGTAGGCCATGCAATGGGTCAGCATGGTAACGACATCCGGGTACACGGTTTCCAGCGTGGCGCGATCTCCGGAGTAAAAGTAGTACTCCTCGGCCATCTGCACCCACAAAAAGCTCCAGGCGGGGATGATGTTCTGCCAGCCACTGGGCACCTGCGATTCGGTCAGGGGGGAACGGTAGAGCGATTGCCCTGGCAGCAACACGCAACGGCGCACCAGTGGAGTGGAACCCCAGACCGGATAACTGACCAGCGCCTCATTGCGGCCATCGCCCACCCAATAGGTTTGCTCATACAGCGGACAATCGGTGAAGGTGTCTTCCGAGCACATGCGCAGGGTCCAGACTCCCACATCCCAGATTTTGTTGAGATTGGCATCCGAACAGGCGAACGAGCCCTTGCGCACATCAGGATAGGTAGCCAGGATAACATTTACATTCTGTAGTTTGATTGGCGCCGTCACATTACGGAACACCAGGGTGGCATAGCGGAATCCACGGCGGTAGCGCGAGAGAAATTCCTGCCACCCCTCGCGGGTGGTATAACGGAACGAGCATAGATTCCCCTGGGACCAGTGGGTGACGCCATCCTCGATCGCTTCGTAGCAGGCGACATCGATCACCACCCCTTCTGGGGCATCGAGGATCAGGTTGAAATAGCCAATCACCTCTTTGCCGAAATCCAGCACAATCTCGGTATCCCCCTCGGCTGGGGCGATCACCGCGACGTCCGGAGTATCGGAAAACGCGTTTTCCAGCTGTGTCACTTGCGGCTGGGCTGGAATCGCGTGCCCGCCCCAGACGGTGTTGTACGCCACCACCGGCGAGCAATGATCTTCCCGCACCGACGCGGCGTGGATACCGCTCAGCCCCGCGATGGTATCCCAGTCTTGGGCTTCACGAATGGCGCGGGCCAGATCTTGGTTATTACGGTCAAAGCGCACCGCTGTCCAGGCCGAGCCGGGGAGAGGGGATTGAAATGTCACGGCTTCATCCACATCCAACGCGAAGGTGACCGCGGTCCAGTGGGTACTGCGTCCCGGTTCCGCCACAAAGAGGTTTGTTCCTTCTTTCAGAGGAATGGTGTGGCTTTCCCACTGCGGGAATCCGCCATAGGCCTGGCCGTTCACAAACAGATTGACGCCAGTGGAGTTAGCGGGCAAGACCACCAAGTCCTGTGCCTTTGGGGATTCAATTGTCGTTACCAATACCCCGTCCAAGGCGATATGGTTGGCTTCCAGATTGCCATCACCCAGGCAAAAACGGGTTTCGACGCCCAGGGTATAATCCGGTCCTTCCACCTGCTGGGCCGAGAGGGCCCGGACGGGATGCACCGGTTCGCGGGTCAGGAAGGGGATATCGCGGGGTTCCAGTTGGGTCCAGGGCTGGCGGCCCACCGGGCCCAGTTCCACCGCGTTGGACCAAGTGGAATCATCATAGGCCGGGGTCAGCCATGCAGTATCCCAGCCCCGCCCGTCGAGTTGCTCTTCATAGGGCTGCTGACACGCGATGCGCTGGGTCCGGCGCTCGTGGCCGGGATGGGGCCGGATGCGCCAGCTGGCATCGGTGCCGATGCACTCGCTGTTGCTGCTTTCGATCTGGCAGAGTAGCGCAGGTTGCCCCGCCAGGTATTGGAAGGTCGCCAGGCCCCAGTGCATCACCTCCAAGCCGATCACATTCTTGCCCGGTTGTAAATAGGGTGTGATATCGACCGTATCATACTGTTGTCGATGCGGAAACGACCGGTTGGGACCATCCACAATCCAACGCTGATTGACATAGAGACGGTAGCGCGAATCGGCGGTGAGATGGAGCACTACTTCGCCGCCCTGGTACTCGATCCCTTTACGGGCTTGATAGAGCAGATTTTGTTGCGGCGGGGTATCCTCGCTCCAGATCCACTTCGCCTGCCAGTTGACTTCGGCGAAGGCGGTCAGAGTACAAAGGAAGGACAGAAGAACGGCCAGCGTCCATCGCCGGGGCCGTACGAATAGTTGGGTCATGGTTTTCTTCTCCAATGGTGAAAAATAAGTTGCTTACGCATAACGGAAGAATACCACAAACGCCCCGGGCAGAATATCCCCCGGAAAGAAGTCCACCCGATGCGCCTCTTACTCTTGGCCGGTGCTCCAGGCATAATATTTACCCGGACAGCCAACCTGGAAACTCGGCCTGATGGATAACGAAATCATGGAACCAACTCTCGAAACTGAATTGCTCGAAACGCCGGAAGACCAACCGGTGGAACCTAGCCCCAAAGCGCACCGCTCCCGGCGGATCAAATGGGCGACGTACACGGTGGACGAAGAAAATCCCCCGGTTTTGCATCCCTTCGACCTGGCCCCGGTCAGCGATATCCCCATCCGCTTGGCCGTGGAACAGGGATATTTGAAAAACAAACGTGATCTGGCTTTGTTTCAATTGAAGGACGAATGGAACGGGCACCCGGTCCGCAGCATTGTCATCGCGGGGAAACTCGAGGCCGGGCGGGAGTTTGCCGTTTGGATCGCCGATGACAAAGAGCACCGGATAGACCGGAAGGCCCTGGCGCGGAAATTAGCCGGGGACGAATTCGAGGGGCAACCTTCCGAAGCAGCCCAAAGCACGCAAACGCCGGGCGAAATGCTCGACTGGTGTTCCATTGCCCCGCCCTGTCACCGCCCTGTATTGGTGGCGAAAATCCATATCAAGCACAAGCCCCGAATCAAGGTTCACCCGGATCATCAAATCCATTTTTACCCCAAGAACAAAATTTATCTGCGTTTCAAACCGAGGATTCATCTGACCCATCGTCGCGAATCCCCCCCAACTGAGCAAGGGCGGACCCGAGGGTCCGCCCAATAAAACATTTGTAGTGGAACCTGATCCCCCGCACTCAATACAGCGTCCACTCATCCACGCGGACGGGTAAGAGGGGTTCCAAGTAGGCGCGGCGCGCGTCCACGTAGGTTTTGAGGGTATTGTACGAATCCCGGACCTGCTGAATCCTCCCGCCTACCGCCCGGCCGGTCTGGTGCTGGATCATCTGATAATCCTCGATCAGGATATCCTCGGTCTCCTGCATTTTGGCGAAAAGAAAGTCACGCCCAAACGTCCGGTTGAACTGGTTCGCGATGGTTTGCACATAGGCCTTGTAAAACTCTGGTTCCTGATGGATGGGAGAGGTTACCGGACCAGGCGCGCGGGAGACGGAAGTGTTCCCAATCGCCACCCCGTCGATGGGGAAACTCAGGGGCATGCGGGCGTACATGGCGCCGGTGTTGGGTGGCGGGGTCGCGCCCCAGATCCAATCCAGATCCCAGGGGATCATCTGCCATTTTAGTGTATCCGGATCGAGGTACATCCAGTTGTTGTTCCAGTACCCATCCCAATTGCTGGTGAAGATGGAGGCGGCGCTGTAGGCTAAAAACTCATCGAGTTCCAGCCGTTCTACCATCGCCTGCCGACGCGCGTTGATATCGGGGGTCAGCAGGGCTTTGAGCAGATCCTGAATGCTGGAGGTACCATCGTCCTTGTTGGTATGTTTTTCCCAATTGGGGTTGGTATAGACTAATTTATACAGATCCGCGTCGGGATTGAGACCCACCCGCTCCAAGAATTTTTCATTCACCTGCTCGTTAACGAGGCGCTGGGTTTGCAGCCCAGTGGGGGAGTAGGGCAAGGGGATGACACGGTAGAACGTGGACCAGGGGCTGGGGACCCCCATCGTTTCGAAGAACCAAAAGCCCAGATGTTCGCGATAGGGGGAGGAAATCCCCGCGTTAGTCCCGCCAGTGGGGACTTCGGGAATAATGTTGATTGTCCGGTCACCATAGAATTCGGCCCCCTTCAAAAAGCGAACCTTGACCCGTTCACTGGCGGAGGGAATTTGGATGGAGCCATCGAAGACATCCGGCTTTTCTTGTCCGACCGGCAAACTGACTACACCACCCACCAGCCGAGAATGATTCAGCAAGGCACTGCGGATCGGGGGCAACATCCACAGGATCGGTAGGCGGGATGGCATATCGCCATCATAGACAAAGTAACTGATGAATGGATTCGGCTCGTATTCATGGGGTAACAAGACAGATTGTCCCGATTCCAGGGTGACCTCCACATTCATCCGTACCAAGGTCTGGGAGGGGGAAGTGGGAACCCAGGTCGCATAGCGCCCTAGCCCAGCCTCCGTGGTCAATTCCTGCATGGGCAGGCGTAAAAACGATTGCGATGCCCCGGATTCAATTTCAAGGATGGGGGTGAGGACAAAGTCCGTACTATTGAATTGATTGATATTAAAGCCCACGATCGCCAGCACGTTCCGGCCTTCCTGCAGAAGTTTGGAGGGAATGGGAAAGACCTCGGCCTGATCCCCCTCATGGCTGCCGGTCGCGAGCGACATGGCGTCATAGGTTTGGGGCGCGTTGGCCCGCGCGACCTCGACCCCATTGATATAGCAGATGAATCCGTCATCATAAAACATCCGCAATAAGAGCGGTTTGGTCAAATCTTCGGAGGATAGGGTAAAGCGCCGCCGCCCATACAGGGTGGAATAATTGCCGCGCATATCATCCAAGACGGTCGTGACCATATCCAGATCGCCATACCCGAAACCGGTATAGCCGACCAGCCAGTTGAGATCGTTGTAGTCGAGGGTAGTCCAATCCAAGCCTTGGCCTGGAGAACTGAATCCCTTCCAATAGCGCCAGGTCGAGCCATACCCAATCACAGGCTCGTTTTGTACCGGTTCGGCCAGTTGTTCCCATTGTAATAGCACAGATTCAATCTGTTCCGGGGCGTCCAAGCCCACCTCCACGTAAATTCTGTCTTCCGAGGTTGGCTGGGCTGGGTTGACGGTGCTGGCCAGCAGCATGGGATAGGCAGGGTATTTCTGATGGACCGAATTTTCCCGCCCCGGGGTGCCTTCAGCGCGTTCCGAGGCCCGCCAGGAATGAAAGTCCTGGGCAGGGAGATTCGCAGCGAGGCGTTCCAGTGTTGCCCCATACCCATCGGGCCCTTGCGGCCAGGGTGGGGTATCTTCATATTTGAGTTCCTCAACAATCGTTCCATCGGGCCGGTTGAGCGTAAGACGCTCCCCACTGTCCGCCAAACGGCCCTGGTAGGGTCCAACGATCTTGAAGGCGCGGTTGCGCCAGATGGAATGGTTGGGATTTAACGCCAGAACGATATATTGCCCGGGCTCGATCAGGGTCCCGGAAGAGAAGGTATACGTAATGCCTTTATCGAAATAATAGCCCGATAGATCGATTTTTTCCGAGCCAGGATTGTATAATTCGATAAATTCGCGAAACGTCCCTGCTTCCAATCCGTCATCAGGGGGATTGAAGTGGATCTCATTCAGTATCACATCGGCAACGCCAAAAGGCAGGAATCCGTACAAGGAATAAAAAGCGAAGATTAGCATCCATCGTCGTACCAAACGCATAAAGAACCTCTATGATCGGTCGATTGACCTCATCTGTTTCAAAGTAATCAAACTATAGCAAACAACCTTATCAAATGAAACACCTTAACCCACCCCTCCCCGGCTTTTCTTTGCATTCCTGCTTTTCCCCACTTCGTGCCTGGCGAGGCGGCGTTGTTGCCCATCGCGGATGGGCTCTGTTTCCCATCCTTCTTCAAACTAGAGCCTCCCGCTTCTTTATGGTACTCTTTTCCTGTCATACGCATTCTACCCATGGAGGAAGGCAGCGTTCATCATGAGACATTCGATTCGGTTGATCCTACTGTTGGCTTTTGGATTCACTCTTTTCGCGTTCGTCAGTCACGCGGAGGTCCAGATTGTAGAAAAGACCCTCCGTATTCCGACCTATCCTGTCGAGCCCGCGGATAAAACGCCTCGATTTTACGATGGCCGCACCTATCAGGGCGCGCAAGGCCGGATCTATCCCTACCCCATATCCGATACGCTGAACACTCAAATAGTGGATCAAGACTACCAGGCGGTGTATCTGGAAAACGAGTATATCCAGATTTGTGTGCTGCCCGAGATTGGCGGCCGCATTTTTTCCGCCCTCGATAAGACCAACAACTCCGATTTCTTTTACCG
>JAVFAP010000186.1:0-7486 GCA_034002445.1 bacterium
GGCGGGGATCGAAACCTTCTCCACCCAACCCAGTCCGGAGCAAAACGAGTGGACCGAAAAAGCCAAAGCCCTGATCGGTTCGACAGGAAGCGATATCAGCGCCTATGTTGCACCTCAAGGAAAAACGATCGAACGCGTCAAGACCAGTGGCCGTTTGACCGCCCAAAACCCGCTGCCGTTCTTCCAAACCGAGACGCCGGGCCGGGTGGTGGGGATTCGCCTCTCGCCCGCGTCCGCCTTGGCGGGGAAAGAGCGGGCCATCGTGCTGCGGGCCTATTGGGACGGGGATTCGCTGCCCGCTATCCTCGCTCCCGCTGGGGATTTCTTCGGCTATGCGTGGGGCGAACCGGCAGCTCAATCGTTGCTGTTTGGAACCGAGGGCGATACGAACTACTGCTATTTCCCCATGCCCTTCGACCAGAGCGCGCGGATTGAATTGGTGCTGGAAGGCGAATCCAACTCAGTGGTTCCCATCGAGGCGGAGGTGCTGTTCTGCCCCGAATCCCGGCAAGCCAACGAGGGGAAATTTTACAGCCTCTGGCGACGGGAAAACCCAACTACTGCGGGGAAACCGTTCACTTTTATCGAAACCCAGGGCCGAGGCCACTTGGTGGGAGTCACCCAGCAAGCGCAAGGCTTAGAAACCGGACAAACCCCGTTCTTCGAAGGAGATGACCAAACCACGATCGATGGGGAGTTGGTGATTCACGGCACCGGCTCGGAAGATTTTTACAATGGCGGCTGGTACGATGTGCCTGGCCGCTGGGAAACACGGCGCTCGTTTCCCTTCAGCGGCTGCCTGGGGTATAAAAAATACCTGGGCCGCACTGGCGCGTACCGAATCTTTCTTGGCGACGCCTATGCCTACCGCCATAGTTTACTACAAACCATCGAACACGCCCCGACCAACAACGATATCCTGAACGACTATTGCGGCATGGTCTATCTGTATTCCGAAGCCCGGCCTACCGGCGCGTTCACCCTGCCAGCGGTCGCGAACCGCGCGGTGGTGGACCCGACTCGAATTGTCTTCGCAGCGTCTTGGAATGTGCCAATTTACTCGTTTTCGTTGCAGAACGCGCAACTCTCCAAACAGGTCGAGAATATCGGGGATCACAGTGTCCGCTATTTTTCCATGAAAGCCAAGGATAAGGCCGTATTCGGGGATCACTCCATCGGTTTCATCTGCGAAATCCCCGCCGTGGGACAATACAAGATCAGCCTGGATACCGTTAAAAGCCCCTCGGGAGCGAAGATCCAGTTGTTCCTGGATGAGGTTGCGATCGGGCCCGAGGTGGACTTGTACCGCGCGGAAAAGCAGAGGGCGAGCGACGATTATGTAGGAACTATGAAATTAGAAGAGGGTCCGAACGTGCTGATGTTCAAACTGGTTGGCAAGAATGACGCCTCCAGCGGGCTGGATTTTGATTTGTGCAATATCATATGCGAGAAAATGGAATAAAGCAGTGGGTAGGAAGCGTCGGGCTCAAAACGGGCGGAGCATGTGTAGCCCACCGTGACGTTCACCACGGATGTCGTTAGGAAAATCGGGTGCGGCTTCGCCCAGGGTTCCACCCATTTTTTGAAAATACGGGCATCCTCCTGGATCGTAGGCAGGAAGCGTAGGGTGGGCTCAAAACGAACGGAGCGAGTGCAGCCCACCGCGGTGTTCACCACGGATATCGTTAGGCGGGGCGGGTGCTGCATCGCCCAGGGTTCCACCCATTTTTTTTAAAAAATGGGCTTCCCCCTGGGCTATCCAGGGGACGCGCTTTCAGCGCTCATTGATAAACAATTATTGAAAGAATATGTACGGTGGGCTGTTTGCGCGTTCAAACAAACCGGGCACGTCAGTCGTGGTGGGCTACGCGCCTTCGGCGCTTTGAGCCCACCCTACCGTTGCATAGGGCCCACCCAGCTGTCGCGGAGTGATAATTCTACATTATACGCATATTTTAACTACAAATTAATTAAATAATACAACAAGTCAAGATGATTTGGCGAGTTATCACCAGTCTGATTCGGGGTTGTGAGAGATCTTGGAGAAAATGAGGATTCTTGGGGTATGCGCATGGCATGATTAAAGACTGTTTTTATTGATTGGATAATTGACTTTTCATGCAAAAGGGGATACATTCGAAGTACCGATGAATCCAATCTTGGATTCCAACAACGAAGAATCACAGGAGGTACTGATGAAAGCGTTATATTTTACAGGCGCTTTGCTTCTTCTCCTCGGTGTAGGCTGGGCCCAAGCCGAGCCCTTTACTCCGGGGAACCTGGTGCTGGTCGATGCGGCGGAAGACCGGTTGATCGAAGTCACCTTGGGAGAAACCGAAGCGACAGTTGTGCAGGTTGTAAAATGGGCCCTGGGTGACACCAGCCGCCGGCGGCCGTTGGGGGTTGCCTTTGATCCCAACGGGACCTGCTATGTTGGCATCACCGGTGTTCCGACCTCTGCCACCGAGCAAGTGGATTACCCCGCCGGGCGTGGAGAAGTGTTGCGGATCAAGCCGGATGGCACACAGGATTTCTTCATCTTGCCCCCCGAAGTGACGAAGGGGACGTGGGTCAGCAGTTTCGCGCCAAACGAAGTGTTTGTGATGAGCAATGAGCCACCGCCGCCGCCGCCCTCACACAGTTTCTTGCTGAAATTTTCTGGCAATGAAATTGTCAAAACCACCCTGTTTGATGTATCCATGACCTTGCAAGGGAATGGAAATGTCAGCCATGGCAAGGCGATGGTGCTTCCCGATGGACGCATCCTGATCCCGAATGGCGAGCTGACCAACCAGCCCGAATATATCATCAATGTATTTGGTCCAGAGGGTGGCGCACCCAAGAACAAGATCGTGGTGACCAAATCGTACCGGTCCCTGGCTTATCTGGAAGGGTCCAATGAAATGCTGGCTATTCCCGGGACAGGGTATGTGGACCGGATCAGCATGGATGGCACCATCTTGGGCTCGTTTGACTTTGCGCTGGACGGCCTTGGCGGCGTATGGAACTTCACTCTGATTGAAGACGGCACAGAGCGTTTCATTGCAACCAACCACAACGGCCCCGCAGGGTCCAAAAGCATGGTCTTCATTTATGACTCCAAGCGTCTGAATGAACTGCCCTTGCCCCAGATTTTGGATATTGTCGGTCTTAAGAACTTTGGTGATGCGGATGGTCTTGCGACATCCTTGTTCGACCATGCGATCGTCCCGGTCCCCTCGGATATCCCCGACTGGACATTATTCTAAGACCTCATTTGCGAAAACACGCAAACAACGGGTGAAGCCCAAACGGGCTTCACCCGTTTTATTTATTCAGATTCTGGTTAAACCGTTTTCACTGCTATTACCCATCCTGCCTATCTTTCCTTTCCTCCCCTTCTTCCTCGGCTTCCAGGACGAGGCGGAGACCTAGCCAGTGGTAGGCGTTGTTGGGGCTGGTCCAGTTCCGGCGGCCGGATTGGCACCATTCGGCTTCGCCGTTCCACGGCCCGCTACGGAACACGCGGGCACCTGGTTTCTCGCTGCCTTGGGGATCGGTCTGGGGCGGGGAGGGATAGGGACGAAAATAATCACTACACCATTCGTAGCAATTGCCGTGCATATCAAAGAGGCCCCAGGGATTCGGCTGTTTTTTTCCAACCGGCATGGGGCCGCGCATGGCGGTTTCCAGGTTGCCGCCCCACCACATATACTGATCCCCCAAGGCAGACCATTTTTTTCGGACACAGTCTGGGGCATCGCCAAATGAAAATCGGGTAGTGGTCCCCGCACGGCACGCGTATTCCCATTCGGCCTCGGTGGGCAGCCGAAATGTACCCACTCCCAGTTCATTCATTTTCTCGATAAACATTAGGGTATAATGATAGTTGATTTCTTCCACCGGGTTATCGGGATGGGTGGGGAAGGCCGCGGGATTCACGCCCATGACAGCCTGAAACTGTGCTTGCGTCACTTCATATTTTCCCAGGAAAAACGGTTTGGTCAGGTGGACTTCATGCGGAGTCATGGTCTCATCCTGCTTGAGATTGTCGGTGATTTCCTGTTCCGTCAATCCCATCCGAAATGTGCCGGGCGGAATCCGGATCAGATCCAGGGGGACCGAACCGTCCGGTAGGGTGGAGAGCACAATCCGCACTTGGGCAAACCCATTCTCAAGCGGCGGTAACACAACCCTTTGGGCACTCAGATTTTCTGGGGGAAGGTAAAGGACCTTTTCCTTTATTTCCACAGGGAATTGATTACACCCCAAGCACGCCAGAAGAATTCCAAACACGATCCACGATCCACGACGAATGTTCATCGATCTTTTCTCCTTGTCCAGCAAGCCGATGGCTGTAATTGGACTCTTGATCCATGGCTCTGTTTTACACCGGTCATGGGGGTATCACAACCGGAGTTTTCCGGATGCAAAGAAGGGCAGGCGTTTCTGCCTGCCCTTGGGCTGAGGTGTGAGTATAAGAGATTATTCAAGAGCCAGCAGGCCATCCAGAACGGACTGGGGGACTTGCAGCACCGAGCCATGGCGCATGCCCTTAGGATACACCAGCTGATCAGACACCTCTTCCCAGGTTTTGAGATCCTTGGAGCGGAGAGCGCCATACTTGTGCAGGGTGTATTTATCGAAATAGACGATCCATTCGCCCGCGATCTGGATAGCGGTAGGGCCTTCCGCCCAGTAATCGCCGGTGATGGGCTCGCTGGCAGGGCCCCAGGGTCCGGTGGGTTTGGCGGCATAGGCGATTTTGATATTCTTTTGCGGTGGAGTGCGGGTTTCATCCTTGAGAAACATGACATACTCCCCATCCGCTTTTTTGACGATGGTTGAATCGATCACATTAAAACCGGGATCGTAAAAAAGGGCGGTGGGGGTGTAGGTTTCAAAATCCTTGGTTGTCGTGCAATAGATTCGGTGGTTTAGCTGATCATCCCCGGTGGTTTCGGTTTCGGGAAAGCGGCCGGGGATGGTGGACGCCCAAAAGATCAGGTATTGCTGCTTCACATCGTCATAGAAAATTTCTGGCGCCCAGGTGTTTCGGACGGTGGCTTCATGTGCCATGACGGGAATGGCTTTCTGTTCAGACCAGTGAATGAGGTCCTTGGAATGGGCGATACCCACACTTTTCTCTTTCCAACTCACCGTCCAGACCATGTGAAAGACATTGTCCGGCCCCAGGATAAGACAGGGATCCCGCATCAATTTGTCTCCGCCCACCAAGGGGGCGAGGAAGGGCAGGTCGTTTTTCAGCGCGGTCCAGTGTAGGCCATCCTTGCTGTAGGCCAGGTGCAGCCCATCCTGGCCATTATCCCGGAACGAGGTGAAGAGATAGGCCGCTCCGCCTTCGGTTTGGCCTCCCAGCGGAAGCAGGCTCAACAGCCCTGCCAGGGTGATCATGGAAATCCATTTCATTTAGGTATATCCTTTCTGCTCATATTTTGTGAAGGAAAAGACAAGCGATCACGCGAAACCTGTAAAAATTGCCTCTTTCTATCGCATTGTTCTTTGTGGTATACTATACAATCATAAAGAAAACCAAGACAAGGAGGCCCGATGCGTACTTCCAGGCCCCATACTCCACCACCCACCTGCCTTTGGGGGGTCCCTTCCCGCCGGGCGTTCTTAAAGATGATGGCCGCCGCCAGCGTGGCACCACCTTCGATTTTCGATGTCGATGAATCGCTGCTTCCCAAGCAGATTCCGCGCACGCCTACGGTATTCCAGTTTTGTCCACGCTATCATTACCCAGCCATCCGTTCCACCCTGGGCAAGATGTTCGACGAGTTGGGCACAGTCCGCCCGATGGTAAAGAATCAGTTTGTCACGGTCAAGGTGAATCTTGTCAATGTCGCAACCGAGGACGTGAACGGGCTTCCAGTCGAACTGACCGTCGTTACCCACCCCATGGTGGCGATGGCGCTGGGCAGTTTGCTGGTGGAATACGGCGCCAAGCAGGTGACCTTCTGTGATCAATTGCCCTATCCCGGTACGGGGGAAGAAGGCTTTGCCAAATATCAATACGACCCGACCCAATTCCAGGCCGCCATGGATGGCAAAGTCCGGTTTGAAAACACCCGCAACCTGGGGCGGTACAAGAAATACGCACTGGTCCAAACCCAGACCAAATTGCTGGCGGAGGCCTGGGAAGTCAACCAGGTCTATACCCAGACCGATGTGCTGGTGTCGCTGGGCAAGTTGAAAAGCCATGTCTCTGGCGGCTTTACCGGCTGCATGAAGAATCTCTTCGGCGTGCCGCCCAGCAGTTTGTATGGCGACGACCTGGGTGACGAGCCAGATGAAAGCGCCACCGGCTACCGCTCGGGAACCATGCACGATTGCACCAAAGCGCCGCGAACCTCGGTAACCACCTTCAATGGGCAAACCAAAGCGGGGGAACACGGGTTTAACGTACCGCGTTTTATTGTTGATCTCAATTCGGCTTTCCCCATTCATTTATCCGTGATCGATGGGATCAGTACCATTCAGAGTGCCGAAGGCTGGTGGATTGGCAACATCGTCCATCCCACCGCGCCGGGTTTGTTGATCGCCGGGACCAATCCCGTCTGCACCGATGCCGCCGCGGCCGCCGTGATGGGCTTCGACCCAGATGCCAAAAGCCGCACAACGCCATTCGCAAATGGAACCAACTATCTCAAATTGGCCCGCACCCTCGGTCTGGGGGAAAACCGGATCGGCAACCTGGAGATCGGCGGTGTCGGATTAGAGCGGGCCCAGTTTTCATTCCAGCCCACGTACCGCCGGGCCATTCCATCCTAAGGGACACAAATTATGACAACCCATCCAATCTGGAGGACCAGCGGAGGAAGCAACGCCCGGCGCGGCCAGGGCGCCAAGCCGCTATCCTCGACTCCCCAACTGACTATGCAAAGCCATGCATCCGCCGGGATCACCGCGTCGCCAGTGTGTACCGCGACTGGGAACGTTGTGCTCGCCGATATGGCGGGGCAGATCCAACTTACCGATACCACGGGCAAGCCCATCTGGCAGAAAACACTGAGTGCGGGCATCCAAGCCACGCCGGTCATCCCGGAGGACGAGGGCTGCGTCTATGCCGCCTGCTACAACGGGATGGTGTATGCCATCGATCTCAAAACCGGCGAGCCACTCTGGCAGATCGAAGTGCCCAGTCAATTCGATGCGCGGATTCTTTCGGATTTGCTATTTCTGCCCCAGCATCATCTACTGATACTCAGCAGTTGGGGCTATCAATACTCCGCGATCGATACGCAAAACCACAGCATTGTCCATACGTGGGAGGCGGGGAGTAATCTATACGCCGGAGCGACAGCCGCCGCGGATGAAACGGTCTTTTTGCTCCGCGCCAAATGGGCGCGGGAGAAAACCAACCAGGCGGTGGAGCTGGTGCAGGTCGATCCCCAGACCGGGGAAGAGACCGCCTTGCACCTGGTTCATCCGCAGGAGAAAGCTATCAATTTCATGAAGATCGCCTCGACCCCCGTTCTTTCGG
>JAVFAP010000187.1:0-7444 GCA_034002445.1 bacterium
CATCCTGTCTTTCTTGTGTAAGGAAGTCTATACGCTGGAACGGCACTATACCTTGAGCATAAGTGCCATGCGTACCCTTTCGTTCTTAGGGAGGTGCAATGTCTTTTGCAAGGTGGGCGACTGTCTGACCGAATGGCAGGAGAAGGCGCCTTTCGATAAGATCGTCGTTACCGCGGCCGCCCAAGAGCCACCGGCGGTGCTGCTGGATCAACTGGTGGACGGGGGGACAATGATCATCCCCTTGGGTGATGCGTCGATTCAAACCCTGACCTCGATCCAGAGGAAGGGAAACGAGTTCACTTCGTCCAGTTTGATCCCATGTGTTTTTGTTCCCCTCATCGTGCAGAAACAACTCCTGACCGAGCGGGAGGGGACCGATCCCCAGCCAGGAGATGGGGATGAGGATGCCTTTGGGGCTGATATCGATGGCGAAGCCTAATCCCGCGCAAGAACAACTACTGGTGAGCATGGTCCAGGCCACCCTGCGTAACACAGGGGGCGAAGTGCAACTCCGGGTGGAAGGGCCCACTGGGGTGCTATGCCACTTGGTGCGCCCATTGCAAGCCGATGAGGGGTGGATGATTATCCAACCGCCCCGTCCAGGCTTCCTCCTCGAGCCGGAGGTCCTGCCCTTCATCCAGCAAGGGATTCAGGAGGGGGGGACATGGGTGATCGTGGAAGAGGAGACCACCATTACCCGGTTGGGTTTAAAAGGGAATGCGGTCACCCGGGACGTGGAAAAGCGCAAGGAACCGCGGCTTAAAACCGCCGCCTGGGCGGTCGGGAAGAGCACCCATTTGGACGCGGAAGAAGCCGCGCCCCTTCTGAAAGCCATCGGATTGATGACCCCGGAGGGGGAAATCAAGGCGCCGATGCGGCGCAAATTCAAACAGGTCAACCATTTTTTGGATCAGATTTCTCCCCT
The DNA here is from genome assembly GCA_034002445.1 of bacterium. Lineage (GTDB taxonomy): Bacteria > Hinthialibacterota > Hinthialibacteria > Hinthialibacterales > Hinthialibacteraceae > JAVFAP01. Next base: position 926 of record JAVFAP010000187.1, read on the forward strand.
GTTGAAGCAACGCAATACATCCAAGCCCTTCACCCTCATCGATTGCGGTTGTGGAAAAACCTATCTGGGGTTTGTTCTGTTTTGGCATTTGCGCCGTACCCTTGGGATTCCCGCGCGCTTTTTTGGGGTGGATGTGGCTGAAAAACTGATTCTCCAGAATCAACAACGCGCAAATCAACTGGGCCTCGATGGGATGGACTTTGTCTGTTCCACCATCCAGGCGGCCCCGTTTCCCAACCAGCCCGACCTGGTGGTGAGTTTGCACGCTTGCGACACCGCCACGGATGAGGCGCTGGCGGCGGGTGTGGGCATGCGGGCACGGCACATCGTCGCGGTACCCTGCTGCCAGCACGAACTGGCACAACAAATCCAGGATGTGCCCCGCTACTCCCTCTCGGGTAAGCATGGGATTTTCGTCCATCGCTTCGGGGATCTGCTGACCGATATGATGCGGGCTTTGTTCTTGGAAGCGCAGGGCTATGTGGTGACGGCGGGAGAATTCGTCTCGCCCATCGAGACGCCCAAAAATTTAATGTTACGTGCCAGCCGCGGCAATCCGCTGCAAGATAAGCGGAGAGAAGAGTATGCGGCGTTTAAGGCGTTCTATAAGATAAATCCATCCCTCGATCAATTCTGTGCAGAACGGGAGGCGTTAGCGAAGCGCTGATGAGTCTGTTTTTAGAAACCCGCCGCAAAGCGGTCATTCTATCGTTCCTGGGCTTGGCGTTCTTCCTGGATCGGATGCCGGAATCCTGGGCGCTGTTTTTCGCCCTCTGCGGCTTCATCCACAACGTGTTTTTGCTGCCCCGTTATGCCCCTCAGTTGTTTCGGGAAAAAGAGACGCTGCTGCAAGGGCTGGCGGTCTATCCCTTGATGATCGCGCTGCTGATCGTGCTGTTCCCCGGCCAGCCCGAACTGGCGGTCGGGGCTTGGGCGGTGATGGCCATCGGGGATAGCGCGGCCGCGATGGTGGGCCGACGGTTCGATGAAACCCCGCTGCCCTGGAATCCCGAAAAAACCCTGGGCGGCATGGTGGGGTTCCTTGGTTTTGCGACCGTGGGTGCGGCCCTCTTCATGCTGTGGAGCAGCCCGGCGGGAACGCCGTTTGGGCATATCCTGCTGGTGACGCTGGGTGCGGCGGCCGCCGCCGCCGTATATGAAAGCCTGCCTCTCAAGGTGGATGACAATATCACGACAGCCGTGGTTGCCGCCGCCTTCTTCGCCCTGCTGTGGCCTCTGGATCTGATTGTTGTCGGCAGCGAGGCCGGGGGGACCACCTGGTTCTATTCCATCCTGGTCAACGCGTTCCTCTCCATCCTCGCCTACCAGTTTCGACTGGTGACTATCACGGGTGTGATCGGCGGGATTCCCATCGGAGTCTTGATTCTGGTCCATGGCGGCATCCCCATGTTCAGCCTTCTGTTTTTGTTTATCGCCATTGCCAGCTTCGCCACCCATTTTGGCTATGATCAAAAAGCGAAATACGGCCTGGCCCAGGGCCGGGATGGGCGGCGGGGCGCACGCAACGCCTTTGCCAATTGCCTATTGGCCCTCTTGGCGGCCTTATGGCTGGGCGTGACCGAGGGGGCCGATCCCCTATTTGCCCTCTTCTATACCGCCGCCCTGGGCGCCGCGCTCAGCGATACGGTCGCGACCGAAATGGGCCTGCTCTATGGGACTAGCCCCTTCTTGCCTACCAACTTTCGCCTGGTCTCCCCTGGGACGCCGGGCGCGGTGTCGTTGGAAGGCACCCTCTTTGGCTTTGGCGCCTCGATCGGATTCGCCGCCATGGCCTGGGCATTTACAGTCATTCCCTTTGCGGCCATGCCGGTCGTCATCCTTGGTAGTTGGTTTGGCTTTGTCATGGAATCCTATATCCGATCCGTTTGGGTGGAACGGGATATCGCGGTCAACGGAAATTGGATGAATTTATTGAATACCTTCCTGGGCGGGACCTTCGCCCTCCTGATCGCGGTTCTATGTGGAGCCGTTTGAAAAATCCAGGGGGGAAGGGAATATTCTAATGGCTCGTTAGTTTCACTTGGACAGAAGACTGCTTCGCTGTATGCTATGCTCAGAATCTACCATTGGAGAATGGATTATGACAGAAAAAAAACAAACGATCTTTGATCGCCGTAATTTTGTAAAAACCTCGATCGCCGGCGCTGGCCTCGTTCTGGCGAAACCGAAAACCGTGTTCAGTCTGGAAGCCAATTCGGCTTTGCAGTGCGGCCTGATTGGCTGCGGGGGTCGGGGAAACAACGACGCCTCCAAATTTATTCGCTATACCAACTGTCAGATGGTCGCGTTGGCGGATATGTTCGCCGATCGTCTCGAAGCCACTCAAAAATCGCTCAACGGCCGCTTGGCAGAGATGGAACGGGCCGAAATCGATAGCGCGAAATTATTCCAGGGGATGAATTCATACCAGGAACTGTTGGCGCTCAGCGAACTGGATATGGTTATCATCACCAGCCCGCCTTATTATCACCCATTGCATCTTGAAACTGCGGTGGATGCCGGCAAGCATGTTTACATGGAAAAACCTGTAGCGACCGATGTGGCCGGGGCGAAACGGGTCATCAAAGCTGGGCTGAAAGCCATGGGCAAGCAAAGCCTGGGCGTCGGCTTCCAGATCCGTTATGCCGAAGGCTATGCGGAACTGGCCAAACGCATCCACAATGGCGATATCGGGCAGATCGTGCATGGCCATGTCTTCTATCACGCCGGCCGCCTGGGTTCACAATCTCGCCCAGATGAATCTCCCCTCCAATCCCGCCTGCGCAATTGGGTCTTCGATAAGGAATTATCCGGGGATATCATCGTCGAACAAAACATCCACGTCATCGACGTCGCCAACTGGTTCCTGCAAAGCCATCCCCTCAAAGCCTACGGGACCGGTGGACGCAAAGGACGCACCGATGTTGGCGATTGCTGGGATCACTTCATCTGCACCTACTACTACCCGGATGGGTCCAAAATGGACTTTAGTTCCTCCCAGTTCCTGAATGGCTGGGGCGATTGCCGCAACCGCCTCTTCGGGACCAAGGGCGTGGCCCAGGTTTCATACAGCGACGTCCCCGAAATCACCGGCGAAAACGCCTGGAAGGGCGAGGGCGGCGGGCTGTCCGACTCGGCTGAACCTAACAAAGTCACCGCGTTCGAACAGAGCATCCGGAGCGGGAACTTCATCAACGAAGCGCAACAGGGCGCCGAAAGCACCCTGACCTCCATCCTGGGTCGCATGGCCGCCTACAGCGAAAGCGAAATTACCTGGGACGAAATGCTGGAAAGCAACCAGGAATACAACCCTGGCATTAACTTATAACCAATCGAGTTATTCAACTGTAAAACCAAAAATCAGCGCGGCCATCCAGTCGCGCTGATTTTTGTTAGAAACAATTCATGCGGCATTTGCTTGGATTGAGACGGATTTTGTGGTATGGTTGTACACCAATCAAATCTCTGGATGGAGAAGGAGAATCGGATGACGAATTCGCTAGGACGTCGGTCCTTTTTAAAAACAACAGCCGCCACGGGGGCGTTGCTGAGCGCGCCAATCATCCAAGGCAAGGCTCAGACCAAAAAATTCCGCACCGCCACCATTGGCTGCGGCTGGTGGGGGCTGAATATCACCAAGAACGCCATCGCCTCGGGCGAAACCGAAATCGTCGGTTTGTGCGATGTGGATCAAAGCCCCAGCCGTGACCTGGATACCGTCCACCGGGAAGATGTGCCGGGGTATGATGCCTCCAGACCCTATCTGGAAAAAGCGCAACAAATGGTGGAAGCCCTCTGTGGCGATAAACCTCGGCTCTATACCGACTACCGCGAAATGCTGGAAAAAGAAAAACCAGAGATTGTCATCGTGGGGACGCCCGACCATTGGCACGCCCTGCCCACCATCGACGCGGTCAAAGCCGGTGCCCATGTCTATGTGGAAAAACCCGTCTGCCATACCGTGTTGGAAGGCAAGGCCATGGTGGACGCGGCCCGCAAATACAACCGGGTGGTGCAGGTAGGGACCCACCGGCGTCTGGCGGTGCACAATACCTCGGCGATGAAATTCCTGTGGGAAGGGCACGCGGGCAAGATCGGCAGTATTAAAGCGTTTGTCGTTTCCGGTTACGGCGGCGACCACCGCACCGAGGATTCCGACCCGCCGCAAGGCCTGGATTGGGATCTCTGGTGCGGACCGGGGCCGTTGGTGCCCTTCAATAGCCGCATGCATCCCAAGGGATTCCGTCAGTTCATGGATTTCGGCAATGGCCAGCTGGGGGATTGGGGGATCCACTGGATGGACCAGATCCTGTGGTGGGCCAAGGATGAAATCACCCCCCACACCATCTTTTCCAGCGGCGGGCGGTTCACCCGCACCGAAGACAACACCAATTCGCCCGATACCCAAAACGCCAACTTTGCCTTCGATAACCTCAGCGTCACCTGGGAACATCGTTTCTATGCGGGCAATCCGCAAGAAAAAACCAGCATCGGCTGCTACTTCTATGGCACCAAGGGCGTGCTGCACCTGGGCTGGCTGGATGGCTGGACCTTTTACCCCAGCGGCCGGGGCGAGAAGGAAGTGCATGAGGATTGCGTCTTCCACAACAAAGACAAAGAAAATATCAAGGAGGTTTTCGCCGATCTCTTGGACGCCATCAAGACCAACCGCCGCCCCGCCTGCGATATCGAGTATGGCTATCGGGCGAGCTGCATGAGCCTTATCGCCAATATCTCCCTCAAGATCGGTCGTTCCGTCGCCTGGGACCAAAAAAACAGCCAAATTCTCAACGACCCCGAAGCCTCCAAACTTCTACGTCGTGACTACCGGGCACCTTGGGTTTTTCCTGAAGTGTAACTAAAAAACAACAAGGGGCGGACTAGCCGGTTCGCCCCTTGTTTTAAGATGTCGTTTGATGTGCATTCGGGGAAGGAAATTATGCCCTCGACCGTGGGTGGGGCCGCTCAGGCCAGTTGTATAATTTGCGGGAAAGCGGCGTGGCGGTTGGCTTCTTTTTTCCAGGAAAGATCCTGCCGGATATTGGCGGGAACGCGGGAACCTTGGCGTGTACCCCGGCGGATCAGTTCTTCTTCGATGCTCTGAATGATTTTCTGCCGTTCCTGGCACCACAACGGCGCCACCAGCACACTCAAGGGTGCATCGGCGGTCAGGCGCTGAATCGAGATATCGGGATGAATCCGCTCCACAAAATCGGCGCAAGTCTGCACATATTCCTCCATCGTGGGCAGGGTGAATGTCCCTTCGACATAGTCCTTTTCCAGAGGTGTGTTCTTCATGACATGGATCAGGTGTACCTTGATGCTGTGGAAGGGAAGGGGCTGCAGTTTCTCCGCCGTGTTCATCATGTCCTCCTGGGATTCTCCAGGGAGACCCAATATTACATGGACGCAAATTTTGAGGTTGCGTTTCGAAGTCTCATCAATGGCCCAAAGAAAGCGTTCGTAGGTATCACAGCGGTTGATTCGCTGTAAGGTGCGGTTGTGGACACTTTGCAGGCCATACTCAACCCAAACCTCGAACCGGTCTGAATAAGACTCTAGTAAATCCAGCGTTTTCAGGGAAATGGAATCAGGCCTGGTCCCGACCGATAATGCCACAATCTCATCATAGGGGACCACCTGGTCAAAGAGAGTCTTCAGTTGAGGAGTGGGAGCGAAGGTATTGGTATGCGCTTGGAAATAGGCCATGAACTTGGTAGCCTTGAAGCGCCCTCGCATGAACTCGATCCCCTTTTCGATCTGGTCGGTAATGGGACGCAGGGCGATGCGGCTGTTGTAGCTAAAGCCCTCGTTATTGCAAAATACACAGCCCCCGTTGCCCTTGGTGCCGTTAATGTTGGGGCAGGTAAAGCCCGCGTCGATGGCGACCTTGTGAACCCGGGAACCAAACCGTTCCTTGAGGTAGACGCCGAATGGGTAGTATGGTTTATCCATCATGGGTTTGTTTTGCGTTCGTAATAGCTGATAAAGCCGTGCCGCGTTTCTTCGGTTCGTAAGTGATACTCGTCCTGGAATTGTGGATGCTGCCACAGATCCCGTTGCGCGGGGTAGGTGATCATCTGTTCCAGTCTCCACTCAGGATAGGGGCGAGAAGAGAAAAACAGAAGGGGAAAAAGTTGAATGAATCTGGGCTTTTGGCTCAAAATGTAGTCCGGATTGCTTTTGTCATGCCCAGGGTATCTCCAATCCGGGCTGGGGTTGGGTGTGTGCGCAACGGTGGTGTCGTTCAATCCCAGTATATCCAGGGAGGGGAGATCGCTGAAGTAGCAGACCGCGCCCGCAGTGGTGACAGCGATCAGCGTCCCGGGAGGGTATTTCTCCTTCAGCCACAGCCCGTAGCGTTTCCAACTCTCGGCCCAGGCGCTTTCATTAGCGAGCCACTGCACCCCTTTGGAAAAGATATAATGATCGTCGTTTTTGTAGATGGCGATGCGCGAATGCTGGCCGAGGGTCAGGATCAGGCAAAATCCGGCGAGGATCGCGGTCTGCTGCGACGGG
>JAVFAP010000188.1:0-7442 GCA_034002445.1 bacterium
TGGCGTGCTCCATGATGGTGTAGATTATCTCTTGTTTACGGAGCCCGCTGAGGCCTTCCAGTTCCATATCCTGCGCGATTTTCATCAATTCGGCGATGGTTTTTTTCTTGAGGGCTTCCATCTCCAATGTAACACCAAACCGCTCTTCAAATTTGGATACATGATGGCTGGAAGAACTGGAGGAACTACTGGAAGAACTGGAGGATTGGGGCGCGATGGGCGCGTGGTAGGTTGAGGCCATGGCGTTCCCATTCGAATTCCCATTGCTGTTTCCGTTGTTGGTTCCATTCGCGTAAGAATTGGAATTGCCATTGGAATAGTTCCCGTTTTTTCCCCATCCATTCGAATTATTCCGGATAGGCGTGTTGGAATTTCGGCGGTCTTGCTGTTTGGGATTGTTGGTATTGGGATTACTGTTGTTGCCGCGCGAAATTCGGGCTCGCTTGTTCTGTGTCTTCGTGTCCATGATTCGTATCTTTCTTAGGTTGGTTTCTCTATCAAGGTTTGCAGGCAGGGATAGAGAGAATCCAAGTCTCCGTCGTTGTGGATGATGACATCCGCATGGTTGAGTTTATATTGTTCAGGAAGCTGGGCTGCTTCTCTTTTTTCAAAATGGGTTTGCGCGCCGCCGAAGCGGTGACTCAAGCGTTGCTGCCGGATGGCAACGGGTGCCGTGACAACAAAAATGAGATCAAACCAGGCTTCGATATGCCATTCAAACAGCAGGGCCGCGTCCAAAACAAACATGCCTTTACCTGTTTGGCGATGGGCCGTGATGGCGGTGTGAATGGCTTCCCGCATGGGGGGATGAACAATCCCATTCAATTTGTTCAGGTCCGCGGGAGAGGCGAAAACCCGCTCTCCCAATTTTTTTCGGTCGATCTCGCGATTGGGAGCAAGAATCTCCACGCCAAACGCTGATATCAAGTCGGGATAAACAACCGATCCGCGCTCCAGCATGGCATACCCCAATTCGTCCCCATTTAAAACCGTCGCCCCCTGGCGGCGAAAAAATTCCGTGACCGCGGTTTTGCCACTTCCCGGATTGCCGGTTATCCCGATCACACGTTGTATCAATCCATCCTGTAGTTTCTCCGGGGCACGGATTTCCACAGGAGTTAGCCGATCACACATCACTTCAACTCGGCCCAATTGGTTCCCCAGGTCAGTTCGACCGGAGTGGGGATCGATAAGGGTATGGCCTTCTCCATCAATTCCCGGCAGCGGGCACTGATCTTTTCTTCCAGCCCTTCGCGGACTTCCAAGACCAGTTCATCATGCACTGTGAGTAAAAGCGCCCCTTCCTCTGGGTTGAGATGGGTGGCCACCTGGATCATGGCAGCTTTCAGAAGATCGGCGGCTGAACCTTGAATCGGGGCGTTGATGGCCGCGCGTTTGGCGTTTTCCTGGTTCATGCGATTGTTGTCGTGGATCCCTGGGGTGGGGATTCTGCGTCCATTGACGGTGACGACATACCGGTTTTCTTTTGCAAAAGCGATGGTCTCGTCCATGTAGGATTGGACATTGGGATACCGCTTGAAATAGGTTTCAATATATGTGGATGCTTCGGTATCACTGATTCCCAGCCGTTTGGCCAAACCATAGGGTGACATTCCGTAATTCAAGCCAAAATTGATTTCTTTCGCTTTGCGGCGCATATCCGCGGTCACTTCCTCAAGGCGCACGCCAAAAATATCCGCCGCGGTACGGCTGTGGATATCTTCCCCTTTGGAAAAAGCCGCGATCAGTCCTGGATCGTGTGAAATATGGGCCAAGATACGCAACTCAATCTGTGAATAATCCAACGAAACCAAGGTGTGTCCTGTCGCCGCGATAAACGCACGGCGGACGCGGCGGCCCAGATCGGTCCGTGTGGGAATATTTTGTAAGTTTGGATCGCTGCTCGAAATCCTTCCTGTGTTGGCCCCGGATTGATGGAAGGTTGTATGCACACGCCCTGTTTCGGGCCGTATCAACTTACGTAATGCATCTAAATAGGTGGATTTGATTTTTTGGCGCTGCCGGTAATCCAGGATTTGTTGAGCGACCTGTACGCCATCATTCGCAAGTTTCAGTAAGATATCTGCTCGAGTTGAACGTTTCCGGCCAGTTAAAATCTTAAGATCATCATACAAGATCTCTGCAATTTGCGAAGGGGAGTTGAGATTAATTTTTTTCCCGAACGATTTCTCGATTTCACTCTCCAGCACCAGCATCTCTTCTCCTAACTGGGTGGACTGTTCTTCGAGGGCCTTGGGATCGACCGTGATCCCTTTTCGCTCCATTTCCGCCAAGATTCGCAACAAAGGGCGCTCGATCTCTTGGTAAAGCGGCTCCAATTCCTGATCTTTTAACAGGGGCGTGAAATACTGGTACAAACGCCAGGTCCCATCGGTATCCTCGCAGGCGTAAGGGGAAACCCGTTCGATGGGCACATCCTTCATGCTGATCTGCTCTTTCCCCCGCCCGATCAAAGCGGTGATGGGGGTCATGGTCATGGAAGCCAGCGAATAGACCAGGTTATCCAATGTGTGGCTTTGCCGGTCGGGCTGGAGCAGATATGACATCAGCAGGGTATCGTCCAACACTCCCCGCAGGGTGATTCCCGCATTCCGGAACACATGGTAATCGTATTTGAGGTTATGCCCAACTTTTGTAATCTCTGGTGATTCTAAAACGGATTTCAAGAGGGTCAGTGTTTCATCCCAAGGCAGGTTCCCTTTTTCGGTGTGGCCCAGAGGGATATACCATCCTTGTTTCACTTCGATACTGAACGAAACTCCCACCAAACGGGCGGATAAAGTGTCTAAAGAAGTGGTCTCGGTATCGACGGCGCAGAGGGCTTGGGTTTGGATGGTTTGCAGGATGAGTTGGAGTTCTTCGAGGCTTTGTACCGTGTGATAGTTTCGAATCTCTGGGGTGGGCTTATCCTCGGCCAGGCTCTCTGCGAAACGGCGCAGATCCATCTCCAAATAAAACGAACGCAGTTCCCCTTTGTCAAAGGGCCGACGGAGGAACGACTGGGCGCGCAGATCCATGGGGATATCGGTCTTGATGGTGACCAGTTCTCGGGAGAGATAGGCCTGTTCTTTATATTCAATCAGATTTTCTTTGCGTTTTTTTTGTGTGATCTGGTCCAGCTTTTCGTAAAGGCCGTCCAGCGAACCATAGGTTTGGATCAAGGCAATGGCGGTCTTCTCCCCGATCAGCGGTACTCCAGGGATGTTATCGGAGGTATCCCCCATCAGGGCGAATACTTCAATCAAGCGGTCCGGAGGTACGCCATACCGCTCTTCCACCTCTTTTTCGGTATAGAGCACGTTGCCTTTGCGTTCCGCCCGCAGGACCGAGACGGAATCGTTAACCAGTTGCAGCAAATCCTTATCGCTGGAATAAATGATGACTTGCTTGTCTTGTTCGGTCAACCATTGCGCCATGGTGCCGATCAAGTCATCGGCTTCATGCCCCGGTTCTTCGAAGGAAGGAATCCCCAACAGATCGGTGGCTTGCTTAATGTAGGGGATCTGGACGGATAAGTCCTCTGGGGTGACTTTGCGATTGGCTTTGTATTCTTTGTAAAGTTGCTCCCGGAACAAAGGTTCGGGTCGGTCGAATGCCACCGCGATCTGCGTGATGTCATTTTCGCTGAGCAGGGTATGGAGAGACTGGATATACCCATAGAGCGCATTTGTGGGGAAGCCATCCGCGCGCCGCAACTCTTGGATTGCGTGAAACGATCGGAAGAAGATAGAACTTCCGTCAACCAAAAAGACTTTATCCATGTATTTTACTCGTGGCAGGTAAATCTCTGGCTACTCCACGTTGAGATCATGTGTGGGGCAGAGTCGTCAAGTGATTGTCCTAACAATAAAAAACTCTCCAAACCTGATTCCATGCAAGCAGAATCCAAAATCAGCCAATCATCAGTAAACGAATTTTCAAAAGGGGATTGTGCCCGGATATGGAGCAAACATTCAAATCGTACTTCACCTTATGGCTACTAGTATAACAAGACTTTTTTTGAAAAGCAAGAGAATTTATGATTCACGGCCAGCGAAACGGGCGGGTTTCCCACGTTTCGAAATGTAATAGTCCGTCATTGTAGGATCGAGGTCATGGTTTTGTAAAGTCTGAATGGAGCGTGCTTTAGAAAAAAGATGAAAAAACGTGGGGCACAAGAACCTCTTGGGGGCGCTCCGTTCTCCTTCCTGCGTGGATGGTGTTTATGTCCAGGGCGGTTTTGCGGGCGAGCCTGGTGGGGGCCTATCCTTTTCAGGAAAGGATTACACGCTGGCGAGAGACACAAATCCAGCGCCGTCAGCGGGCTGGCAACGTTCCACAAAGGCTTTTTCTCCATTCCATTCATGGAGTTGGATCTGGAGGGTTTCGACCAGTAGCGGGGCCCTCTCTTTCTGGACCAGGGCAATGACCGCTCCCCCCAATCCCGCGCCGGTCAGACTGGCTCCGACCACGCCCGGGAGTGTCTTGCATTCATCCACAATGCGGTCCATGGCGGGGATGCTGCACCGGTAGCCGCCCGGCTGCCGCGCCAGCCCCGCCATGGGAGAGTCTTGAGAATTGGCCGCCAACTCGGCAAGCCGATCCAGGTATGAGTCATCGAAGGGGCTGCGATAGGGCTGGATTGTTCCCCTCTCCCAGGTACAAACCCGGTCGCCATCGTGGGAGATCGACATGGCCCGCCCCGCTTCATTAATCTTCTCGGGATTCAAGAGTTGGGGAAAGTCTTGGGCGCGCTGGCATTCACAGATCCCAAAGAGCAAAACCTCCCGCAAGGGCAAGGGATCGTCCTCGATCTGGAAACGGGCCAGGATGGATTCCATTTTTTCTCGGGCTTGAGGGAATTCGGTTAAAATCTGGTGTGCGGTTTTCTCGATCGGAATGGCTTTGAGCAAGGGATAAAACCGTGCCAGAGGGAGTTCCAAGGTGTTGGGGGAAATATCCCTTAAATGCTGCAGACGGTCGGCGTATGCCGGATGCAAGGTTTTAAATAACTCCAACGAAACCGCATACGCCGCGATCCGGCTGTTGAATATTTTGCGGGTATTGGTCGCTTTGTTGGACTCCACGCCGGAATGGATCAAAAGCACGTCCAGGTCGGCAGGGAATGGATGGTGGGTGGCCCGGAATGGCTTGAATCCGGCATTCAGCACGGTGTGTAACTTGCCTTGCAACATGGCGGCATGATCTCCGGCGCCTCCCCGGGTGCCGACATACCACTCCGCGCTGCCACACAAGCTGACCAACTGTCCGGGTTGGACTGGTAACGCGTTTCTTTGGGACAAACTCAGGACGGTCCCCACCACCAGGGTGGAGGACGAAGAGACCCCGGCGTTGGGGGGAATATCTCCCGCCACGAGGAGGTTCATGCCTTGCAGGGGCGTGTGGCGCCATTCGCTTTGCAGCCGCAGGGCGCCAGCCTTGATGTAATTCCCCCAGAATCCTGCTTGGATGGGGGCCGTTTCGATAAAATCTTCCCACGCAAGCGGTGCGGCGGGGGTTTCTTCCTCGATCGAAAACAAGAAGGAAGGGTATGTTTCGTTGAGATTACGGACATCCATCAGCGAATCTGCTCGTGGCGAGACACAGAAGAGGGTTTCACGGGCGATGGGAATATAATTGGTATACCCGCCCTGATGATCGATATGCACACCCATCAAATTGATGCGGCCTGGCACCCGGAGAATCGCGGCATGGGTTTCGTGGGGAAACTGACGGGTAAACCCGCTCAGCAGGGTTGTCAGCATGGTTTTACGCTGGTGAATCACCGTCTCGTCCTGCCCATATATCGTTCGAAGCACCCTGGAGGAGGAGTCATGGGATAAAAAAGAGAAAAGGGTATCGATGGGATAGAGTGGAAACGGATTCATGAGAGAAGAAACCTTTGTTGAGAGTCTCGTCGAAACGGAGATTTTTTTTGGTTTTTTGTGCCCGGATTCATCCCCAAAAAAAATTTTTGGCTACAATCGTTCTGGATTCATGCCGCAGGCGCGATTGGCTTACAACATATTGCGTTTCTTGCCAATTTAAAACCTCAATAACTTGACGGTGCCAAGACAATCTTACTATAATCTTACCGTAGGGTAAATCTTTGGAAGAGTAATGGAGAAAAACGATGGTACGAATGGTTCTAACCTCTTTATTCATAGCGTTTTTGCTGGTTTCGTATGGAGCCTGGGCCCAGGAAGAGAATCCCGATTTGGCCGCGCCTGTCCAGGAAGTGACGGAGGATGAGGCCGCGCAAGGAATTGATGCCGCGGGGGGAACCACCACCGCTCCCACCAATCCGGATGGAACCACCTCCTCCTCGTATGACCAGGTGATGGCGCTTGCGAATCAGGCATTTATGTCCTTGCAGCAGCGTCAGTTCCAAGGGGCGCTGCAACAGTATAAAAGCGCGGCCAGTTCCAACCCCCAATATCAAAAGATGGTCGATTTTACCCAAGCGATTATTGACCGGATTCAGGAACTCATGGATGATCAGATCGCTCTGTTCGCCAAAACTTCGGCCGCGAATTTCCGGATGGAATCGCTGACCAAGGAAGAAATTAACAAACTTCTGGATATCCAGTTAGAGCAGCAAAAAGCTGGGCAACAATTGGGAGATGTCGCTCTGATTGCCGATATCCCCATCGAGGAACTGGGGCTGACCGATTTTCAGGGCAGCGAACAAATGACGTTGGCGGAATACCTGGGCTGGGTGAAACCTCGCTCGGTAGAGCAGCGGATTTGGCAGCGTGCCCGGATCCGCGCCTTGGATCGCCAGATGATTTTTGCCCGCATGGAAGTCATGGAACAGCAACGCCAGGAACGCTTGCAGCGGATTGAAGAATACCGGCGCAGACGCTTGGAACGCCAAACCGGCGCCATGGGCAATATTGGTGGCGGTGGGATGGGTATGATGGGCGGCGGCATGGGCATGATGGGCGGCGGCGGCATGATGGGTGGCGGCATGGGGATGGGCGGCGGCTTTGGGGGCATGGGTGGCGGCATGGGTGGATTTTAATCCTCCAACCCCATCTGGTTGTTTGCCTGATGAATTTCAACCGAGAGTGGCGGTTTCTCTGCCACTCTCGTTTCGTTATGATTCCTTTTTTGTGTGAGTTCGGATGATGAATCAACGTAGTGGTGCCTCGGTTTTCTTTGCCGATCTCCATCATCCCGGCGGCCGGGATGAGCAGATCGAGGAATTGTTTTCTCAAATCCCCACCAACACCGAGAAGATCTTTCTTCTCGGCGATATTTTTCACTATTGGCTCAACGATCCTGTTTTTATCCAAGACCTCTATGCGCCGTTCCTCCGGCGGTTGGAGCGGTGGGCGGATGAGGGGATTTTGTTGTTTTTTTTGGAAGGAAACCGGGATTTCCTAGCCAGTCATTATCTGGATACCCTGCCTTGGATCGATGTCTTGATCAATCCCTCC
>JAVFAP010000189.1:0-7430 GCA_034002445.1 bacterium
GAAGCGCTCGATGCCGAGGGCGAGCAAGACAAGGACGCAATAGATATCGCTCCCCATTTCGCCGCATACCTCGACTGGAATCCCGTATTCCCCGCCTGCCTTGGCGACCATGTTGATCATGCGCAGCACTGCGGGGTGGAGGGGCTGGTACAGGTGGGCAATCTTCTCGTTTCCTCGGTCGACCGCCAAGGTATATTGGATCAGGTCGTTGGTCCCGATGCTGAAGAAATCGAGGTGCTGGGCCAGATCCCGGGCAACCATGACCGCCGAGGGGACTTCGATCATAGCTCCCACTTTGATGTCTTGATCGAAGGGAATATTTTTGCCTTGGAATTCTGCCTTGATTTCATCCAGTAGGCGGAGCGCGGTCAGCATTTCGCCACATCCGGAGATGAGAGGGAACATAATGCGCAGATTTTTGTGGATGCTGGCCCGCAGAATGGCGCGCAGCTGTGTGCGGAAAATTTCTTGGTTTTCAAGAGAAAAGCGGATGGCGCGGCAACCCAGGAAGGGGTTCATTTCCTGGGGCGTGTTCAGAACGTGGGCGAATTTGTCGCCCCCGATATCCAGGGTGCGGATAATGACCGGTTGGGTGGATAAATGATCGGCGACAAAGCGGTAACTTTCAAATTGCTCGTCCTCGGTGGGAATTTTCGATTGATTGAGAAACAGAAATTCTGTCCGGAACAGCCCCACGCCATGGCCACCATATTTGGAGATCATCTCGACCTCGGACGGGAATTCGATATTGGCGGCGAGATCGATCCAGTGGCCATCCAGAGTGATGGGGTCTAACTGGCTGAGGCGAAGCAGGCGGGATTGCCGGATTTTGAACTGATCTTGTTTGTGGTGGTATTCTTCCACATCGTCTTGGGTAGGATTCACGATGACCAAGCCGGTATCCCCATCGATGATGGTGAGGGCATTTTCTTGCGCGATTCCGGCGATACCGCGGACTCCAATCACAGCGGGGATTTCTAAGGCTCTGGCTAAGATGGCGGTATGAGAGGTCTTGCCCCCGGCTTCGGTTACAAAGCCCAAGACTTTATCGCGCCGCATGGACGCGGTATCCGAGGGGGAGAGATCCTTGGCGACGATAACCGCCTCTTCTTCCATCTCTTCCAACGACTGGGTGTGAATGCCGCGCAAGTTGTCCATTAAGCGGCGGCAGATATCTTCTACATCCTTGAACCGTTCTTTAAACAAATCCGGGAGATCGGCATACCGGAGCTGGGCTTCCTTTAAAACGCAGGAGAGGGCATATTCGGCGCCATAGCGGTTTTGGCGAATGAGATCCTTGCCCCGTTCGACGATCATGCGGTCTTCCAGAAGCAGAAGGTGCATGGTCAGGATTTCTCCCAGCGCTTTATCTTCCCCCCGTTCCCGGACCCGCTTGCCCAATTCTTCAATTTGGTTACGGGTTATGTCGATGGCGTTTTCAAACCGTTGAATTTCGGGTTCAACCGCGTTTTCCAACAATACCGATTCGCCGACTTCCATTGTGGAGACATGATAAAGCCGGACATGGCCGATGGCCACGCCGGTCGAGACTCCCAGGCCAGTGAGTTTAATCTTCCCCAAACTTGTCATGAATCAATAGGTGGATGGCTTCGATGGCTTTCTCGGCATCCGGCCCGTCGGCGCGTACGATGATTTGGCTTCCTTTTTCGGCGGCGAGGGTAAGGACCCCCATGATACTTTTTGCGTCGGCTTCAAAGCCTTCTTTTTCTATGAGAACCGTGCAATCCAAGCGCGAGATGGATTTGACTAAGAGCATCGCCGGCCGTGCGTGCAAGCCGAGTTCGTTGAGGATGGTAAAGGTGGCTTCTTTGATGTTGGAATGCTCTGACATGGTCCTCAACGCCCCTCTCGCTTTTGCATGATTTTGATCAGCGTCTCATCAAATTCCTTAGCCATGAAAACACCCGATTCCCGCAATTTATGATCCAGCACCGCAACTTCGACGATGGTGGAAATGTTTCGCCCTGGTTTGACAGGGATGGTATAACAGGGAATATCAATTCCTAAAATTTGCGTGGTGGGCCGATCGATCCCCAAGCGTTCGTAGTCGGTATCCGCATCCCAATCCTCAAGGGAAACGATGAGATCCAGCTGTTTGTACTGGCGAATGGCGCGGGGGCCATACATGCGGGCGGCGTCGATGATACCGATGCCACGGATTTCCATGTGGTAGGGGACAGGGGAATGGCCGGTGGCGATGACCTTGGAGGATTGTGCGCCGCGGATGGTGATGAGATCGTCGGCCACAAAGGTATGGCCCTTGTGCATCAGTTCCAGCGCACTTTCGCTTTTGCCGACGGAACTGGGGCCTGTAATCAGCACTCCCACATTGAAAATGTCCATCATCACCCCTCGTTTGACGACGTAGGGGCTCAGTTCGATCTCCAGGTGATCCCATAGCCGCTTGGTAAACTGGGTGGTGTGCAGTTCGGATTGCAGCAGGGCGACATGGAATGTTTCGGCCAGATGGAGCAATTCAGGAAACGGATCAAAATTGTTGGTGATGACAACGCAAGGGGGGTGGGAAGCGAAAATCCGCTCGACATACTCATGGACGGAGGGCTCTTCGTGTTTGCTTAGCAAATAGGCCATCTCGCCAGAACCCAAAATCTGAATGCGGTTGGGTCGCCATTTCTCAAAAAAACCAGAGAGTTCCAGGGCGGGCCGGTTGAGTTCAGGGAGGAGGATGGTTTGGTTGAGGCCTTCTTCTCCGGCAAGGACACGGAGATGCAAATCGGAAAAATCCAATAGTTTTCTGACAGGAAATGGATCCGAGCGCAATATCCGTTCTTCTTTTTGTAAATTCATACGCTACCCCTCTATTTGGATTCGCTCAAATCGCAAAGAACTTGGAACACCGCATCGGCGTTAGCGGCTGTCATCAACTGCTCTCTGGCACTGGCGTTGCTGAGCAACCGGGTCAGGCTGGCCATCACTTTCAGGTGCTGGCCGGGGGCCGTGCGCGGCGCGAGAATGAGGAAGAAGATATGAACCGGATTGCGGTCCAGGGCGTCGAAATCAACCCCTTGCGGGGAGATTCCGCACGCGACATAAATATCTTTCACTTCGATGCACTTGGCGTGGGGTAGGGCGACGCCATGGCCGATGCCTGTGCTCCCTACTTCTTCCCGCTCGATCAAGGCATCATAGATGGCTTCCCGGTGAGGCAGCTGTTTGACGGTAACCAGCATATCCACCAATTCAGCGATAGCTTCTTTCTTGGTCGTCGCGTGGAGAGGGACCTTGATACACCGGGGAGAAATTAAATCCGTTAAAATCATTTCTGTTGATACCATTCCTGTTGGAATCCTGTACATGTGCGGATTGAATCCAATCCAGACAACATTCTATTGTAATCCAGAGCGCCATAATGTTTACCCACAGAGCGTGGCTTTGGATAAAACTATGGAAAAGAGGGGAGAGTGGCGCGGCAGAAAGAGGGGGAGGATTACCCTCCCCCTCGCTGTCCGGGGCACGAGAATCAATACTCTGGTTCGACCAAGCCGTAATCGCCGTCCTTGCGGCGGTAGAGAACTTTTATTTTGTTAGTGGAGATATCCATGAAGATGAGGAAATCTTCATTGACCAAGTCCATCTGCATCATCGCTTCTTCCACATGCATCGGCTTGATGGTGAGGCGATTGGTATGAATGACGGGCAACTCGGTCCCTGGTTCTTCGAGAAGTTCGAACGAATTGCGGTCAAAGACCGAGATGTTCAATCCCAGCGCTTCCTTGTCTGGCCGTTTCTTTTTCTGATGATGGCGGACAATGCGGTCATGGTGTTTTTTCAGCTGAGTGTCCAGCTTGTCGATCACCATGTCGATCGAAGCGTAGAGATCCTTGGATTTTTCTTCGCCGTGCAAGGTTAAGCCACTGGCTTGGATCGTGATATCCGCCCCTTGCAAGAATTTCTGGGTGTAAAGAATGACATGAACATCCATCACCATCGGGAAATACTTTTTCAGCTTTTGCAGCCGCTTTTGTAAATAGTCTTGGATGGCATCGGTGATTTCAACGTGACGTCCAACAATGGAAACTTGCATTATCGTGTTCTCCTAACTAATCCATGCATTGCCAGCAAGTCTGAAAGCCAAGGACTCATTTCACCCTGTACCCACGAACAAGGACTAACGCAATATAAGGCCATTATACCTTGCAAATCCGTGGGATCAGAGAGATGAACTCCGCGATTCGCTTACTTTTCCCGTTAGAAGAGAGTTCTCCTTTTTTGGTTTGATGGATGAGAGATCGATCTGCTCCATCTCTCATTCTCCATTATAATACCAAAATCGAGGAAAAAAGTAACAATTTTTTTGGGGACAGGGAAAGCGGCTCGAAAGTGAGGCCTGATTCTTGACATCTGGGCCCGGATTGCTTCTATAATCGGGGCATGGGCCACAAAGGAGAGATCGATCTGTACCGATGAACGAAACGGGAAAGAGAGCGTTGATGAGACAAACAGGGTGGCGCACACATGGCATTTGCGGCTTGATTCTGATTCTTCCCCTACTGCTTTTCTATCGCGAGATTGTATTTCAGGGCTTTCTTCTCTGTGGGGGGGACCTGCTCAATCAGTTCATTCCCTGGCGGGTTTTCGCTTTGGCGGAATGGGAGGCGGGGCGGTTTCCGTTTTGGAATCCCGAGGTTTTCAGCGGGACACCCTTTGCTGCGAATATCCAAACTTCCGTATTCTATCCATTCAATCTGGTGCATGGGATCTTCTCGGTCGAGCGCACGTTTTCGCTTTCCTTGGTGTTTCACCATGGCCTGGCGATGGTAGCCATGTATTTGTTTGTGTGGTCGCTTTTTGAGTCCAGAGTGGGCGCGGTGGTTGGCGCACTGGTGTGGGGGTGGTCTGGTTTCTTGATTACCCACGCCCATGATGGCCATTTGATCCATGTCCGGGCGTATGCATTTATTCCGTTGGTCCTCTATTTCCAAACGAAACTGCTTAGCCGCTTTACCTGGGGGGCTCTGGGGCTGATGGCGCTTTGCCTGGCCGCGATGTTTTACGGAGGGCATACCCAAATTCCTCTCTACTTGTTCTACCTTGTGCTTTTTCGGGCGTTGTGGTGGGGGGGATGGAAGGTGAGGGACGAAAGGGCATGGTCCGCCATCTTGCGCTTGCCCGCGCAGACTGGGGCTGCCCTGGTTTTATCCCTGCTCTTATCGGCCCTGGTGTTGGTTCCCTTGGCGGAACTGTCCCAGCATACCGCGGGCCGGGCCGGGGGAGCGGGTTACGCCTTTGCTACTTCGGATTCGCTGCCTCCGCTGCACCTAATTACCCTGCTGGCCCCCTTCTTCTATGGCGACCCCACTGCGGATGGGAAAGAGAACCGGTTTTGGGAAACCCAGACGGGCTATCACGAGATTTGCGGATATGCCGGGATTTTCGCCTTGCTTCTAGCTCTCCTGGCGTTTCTTCCAGTCGGGAAATCTTCCATAGGGAACGATTCCACAGAAAAGGATGATTGGCGCACACGCGAATGCTGGTTCTTTTTTCTGTTGGCGGGTTTGGGGATTATTTTCTCGCTGGGCCAATACAACCCCCTTTACCCGCTGCTGTATTATGGCTTGCCAGGCTGGAGTTATTTTCGGGTTCCGGGGCGGCTGGTGTTGCTGTTTATTCTGGGGATATCCGTCTGTAGCGCCCGGGGGGTGCAGCGCTGGCTGGAGCAGGAATTTCGCAGCGTCGTCGAAACCAAAGCGTTCAAAGCCGCCGCTGTGTTTGTACTTGGGATGGGAATTGGTGTCATCATTTTAATTAGTTCCAAATCCACTTTGCTAGCCCTGTTAAGAGAAATCGAAGTGCAACGTACCTTGGCTATGGTGGGACCCTCCGTCGAGCGCTGGCGGATCGATTTGATGCTGCCCCAGGCGTTGTTCGAGATTCGCTTGGGCTGGATGTGGCACTCGTTCGTACAGGCGGTTGGCCTTCTGCTTTTGGGGTGTGGGGCGCTGGTGATGACTCTTTTTTGGCGGGTTCGGTACCGTTGGTTGGGGGTGGTGGCCATTCTTTTGCTGGATGGGTTGCTGTTTTCATCCCGCTTTATCGAGACGCTGCCGCCGCAGACTTGGCGGGAAACCATCTATCCCACGACGGCGTTGACCTCGTTTTTGCAGGAAAAAACCACGATGGGCCGGGTGCTTTGCCTGGATGACGCGATTGGGTACCCCGGATTGGAAAGCCATCCCGAACTGCGGCCCAACCGGCTGATGCGGTATGGCATCCAAACCGTGCGGGGGTACGATCCGATCATCCTGAAATCGTATGTGCAATTCGTGAACCGGCTTTACCAATTGCCGCCGAACACGCATCAGGGGGGGCTGCTCTTTTTCCCATCCCTGCCAAATTCCCCCGAGTTTTATAAACTTAGTGCCCGCTGGATTGTGACTGGGCAATCTTTGCCTCCGCAATTGCCGGTGATGTGGAGAGAAAATCAATCGGCGATCAAGGTTTATGAAAATCCAGACTTTGTACCCCAGTTGCATTGGGCCCAGAGCCGGGATGCCCAAGGAATCGTGATTCGGGCGCAATCCCCGGAGATGGTGGAATTGGATGTGACAAATTCCTTGACAGATCGCCTGGTTTTTTTGCAAAACGCCTATCCTGGCTGGCGATGTGAGGTGGATGAAAACATGGTGCCTATCCATACGAGCGATGGATTCATGGCTGTAGACTGCCCGGAAGGAACGCACCATGTCCGGTTTTTCTTTTGTCCTGTCTCGTTCTTCTGGGGAGGGGGGATCACGGTGCTAACTGGGCTGGTGCTGTTTTTCCTTTGTGCGTGGGAATGGAGGCGAAACCGAACTGGTTCTGTGGTATCGGATGAAATCAAACCATTTCCTTGAAATCCGGTTTGTCATGGGGCATTTCCTATTGATGAATCTCCCTAGCCAATGGTATGATGGCCGTTTCATCTAAACAAAATCTGGAAGGGGCGGACCCCTATCCCAAATCAAGAAGAAGGATTGGTTTGGATGCCTCTTTTTTCTGTAGTAAAATTGGTACAATGCTGCAACTCCTCATCAGCGGGAGGCAGGGGGGATCGAGAGGTCGAGGTATAACTATCGTGTTGAATGAACCATGGCCCCAAGATGTGTTTCTTTTCATCCTGACCGGAGAGGCGCAAGACCTGTATCAGGTGGTCCACCTCTCTGCCAGGCAGTGTCTTGAGGATATCCAGCGGTCGATCCAGGAAAAGGAAATCGAAGAAGCAGTCAGCCGTTTCATCGAGAAGACGGTCCAGGATGAACTGACGGTGGCGGGTGAGACTCGCTACGCCTTGTCTCGTGTCGACAATAAACTCCGGCAGGAAGAAAAAATTTACACGGGCCTTTGTCGCCAACTCAAAGCGGACACCGGGGAACGAGACACGGTGTTGGAGGTGTTCTTCACACTTCCTT
>JAVFAP010000190.1:0-7420 GCA_034002445.1 bacterium
AATTCCCCGAAATGCTTCAAGTTCTGTCCTCTCCTTACTTTCTTCAGTTATCGCGCAATGGGATCAATATAAAATTAACCCCCCAAAAAAACAATCATCATGGCGCAATCGAAGCAAAAATTTCCAAGTTTTTGCGGAATCGTAACGAATTTCAGGTTCTTTACCCTCCCCGGTTAAATTTTCTTCCGCCCATGATCCCTCAGCCAACCTGCTCCGTTCGGCTCATGGAACAGTGTCAACGGGTTCGGCACTCTTGGTATATCTCCACCATCCGCTCTCCAACCGCTTCCCATGACGGCAGCACAGATGAATCAAATTCGCTGGGAAGGGCCGGACGGGGGGAGTGAAACCACGAAAGCATCTTCATCTTAAAATAAACCGTGTTCGCGGGAGGAACGATCTGGATCCATCCCTGTTCGTCCTGGAGATAATCCAGGCATCCATACGCCGAAGTCGCGATGACGGGGGTTAGGTGCACCAGCGATTCGATCACCACCAACCCAAACGAGTCATACGGCGAGGGGCACAAGGTACAATCACTGATTGCGAAACAATGCGCCAGTGACTCTCGCCGAACGGCGGGGCAGAGATAGACCCCTGGTTTTTCCAGCACTTCATCGGTATGGAAGGGGATATGGTTTTCCTTGCACAGGCTTTGGATCGCGGCATGGACGCCTTCATCGGGCCCACATAAAACCAACCGGCCCCGCTTGCCCTCGATCCAGCACTCTCGAAAGGCCTCCAACGCGATAAGAACCCCCTTCAATTTGGCAAGACGGCCCACGATCAAAAAGGTGGTCCACTTGGATTTCGTCACTGGGAAAGGCAACTCCTGGGGGCTCTCCACTTGCTGCGGTATGCCATGCGGAACCAGGTAGATCCGGGAGGGATCGATATGGCAATCCATGCACTGTTTCCGTTCTTCATTGCATAGCGCGATACACGCATCGGTTTTGGCGAACCAACCCCGCCGCAACAAGGGGTCCCCAATCCGATGCGCCAGTTTTTTCCACCCCCGGTGGATGGGAGGGCGGAGAGAACCATGGGGGGATAAAACAACACGGGCACCACGCAAACGGCATTGCAGACACAACCTGCGGTAGCCCGGGATATGCACCTCATGAAGATGAAGAATATCAATACTCTTGGGTAAGGTTTCCGCAACTACCCGGTTCCAAAAACGGGCGCTGAAAAGTTTGGTTTGGGTTGCGAAGCGAGGCAGGCGGTTTTTGCAATAGAAAATCTTGACACCCTGGCTGGTTCCTATCGCGGCCAGCGGCCCGCCAGTCTCCCAGTGCAAATCGATCCCCTGGGTGGGGAGCGAGGCGGAGAGACTCGCATCGGTGGTTAGCACATACACCCTATGGCCTGCTTTGGCTTGGGCCTGGGCTAACGATACCACCGCTTCCGGCGTGCCTCCATACTCTAACGCGGGGGGGTAGTACGGGGTGGCATGGACAATGATCATGATCGCGGCTCTTCTTTGGATTGATCCAGGATTTTGAGGATCCACCCCAAGCCGTAGGCGGGAAGAAAAACCGCGTTCCGCAGCAGAAAAAGGGGAGCCGATACCAACAAAATCCGATCCTGAAACGTCCGGAATAAATGAACGGAATACAGGCTATGAAGCAAAACGATCCCGCCGAGGCCCCATAACGCAGGGACGGGGGCAAACCACAATCCAATCAAAGCAGGGCAAAGGAGCCCCGCCGCCAACACCAGCAGCCCGATAACTCGGTCAAACCGGTAAAGAACCTGCGTGGTGACAAAGGGACGCCGCAGCCCGTACCACCAGGCACGGGTCAGGCAGCCCCGCAATGTGGTTTTGAACCGGTGCCAGGCCCTAGCCTGGGGATTGCACCGTAATTGATACCCTCTGTCCCGCAGACGCTGATTGAGTTCCGAATCAAAACTGGATTCCCCCAACTCACTCCGGCATGGCCCCACCGTGTCCAGCACCTGCTTCTTATAGAGCGCGTTGGCACTGGTGATATGGCGGGGGGCGGGGTAGTTCTTGAGAATCTTGTACGTGATTTCATATCCGAAAATGCGGGCCATGGGGGGCTCTCCAGGGGCGGGATACAAAACGCCGCCCGCTCCGGCTACCATGGGATCATCCAACTCGGGCAACAGATGTCCAAGCCAGTCCGGGTCCAGGGTGACATCACTTTCAACCCAGGCCACGACCGGATGCTTCGCGGATTGCAAACCCCGGTTCATGGCGGCCGCCTCGCCCTGATTTGCTTGCTGGATCAGTTCGACTGTAAGATAGGAGTTCTGGTGTTTGACGATCCATTCCCGCACTGCGTCCGCGGAGCGATCCGTGGACCCATCGTCCACAACGATCAGTTGCAGGAGGACGTCGATCTTAAGTTGGACAATGCTGTCCAAGGTGGCGCCCACCGTGTCTTGCGCGTTATAGACGGGAATGATAAATGAAACAGCCTGGCGGCGATGCCCGGTCATCAGGTCTCCTGTGGTATTGGTTCAAGAGGCTTCAGGCATAGTATGCCAACGATTCGCCAAAGGGGGAAGCACTGTGGGGCCAACGTGCCCAGACATCAGGCGGGATGCGGGGCTGCGTTTCGCCG
This sequence comes from bacterium, assembly GCA_034002445.1. Taxonomy (GTDB): domain Bacteria; phylum Hinthialibacterota; class Hinthialibacteria; order Hinthialibacterales; family Hinthialibacteraceae; genus JAVFAP01. The sequence continues at coordinate 2,592 of JAVFAP010000190.1, forward strand.
AACGCCTGCCGGTTATAAATAGACCCAATTGCCCAGCAGGGGCGCGATGTAGTTCATCGAACCGTTGAACTGGTACAATGTGCTCCACAGCCAGCACAGCCCTGAAAGGGTATAGAGGGGAATTTTATATTTCAGGGCCATTTCCTTGAAATAAACCAGGGCCGCGATTGGGAACAGCATCCCTAGTTCTAACAGCATCAGGCGGGGGATGAACACTTTCCGCACCGCGTCCGAGAAATGCCATCCCGCGAGTTCCATATCGCCGCTCTCGTTCTGGACAACCTGGAATCCTTGCAGGGTTTCTTTCGCCCCTTCCACCGTCACCGCCACCATGTTCGGCGCATCGGGCCAGGTGTAATCCAGGAAGGGATAAAACCAGGGAATAAACCCGACATCCCCAATCAAATGCAAAAAATGCCCTAACGCCCACGAGAGCCCCCATTCCTTCCCCTTGATTTTCCAGACAATCGCCGAGCAGACCACCACCGAAAGTAATGTGTGAAACCAACAGCGGCCATAAGGCGCGATATGGAAAATATCGATGGCGAATTTATCCGCGACATCCACAAAAAATGTGGCGGCAATCGCGGGGATATAAGGCAAGCCAGCTAAGTAGGACCCACCCAGGCTTAAAGCGAGATGACCAGGAATCGGATACATAAGGCGAAGGTCTCCATGGAAATTAAAAAAATCTTAGTGGAGATCGGCGGAAATTGCAATGGGGTGCCCCTGACCGTAATCAGGCCGTTTGACGGGGCGAAAATGGCGGGAAGGCCGATTAACGGCGCTAGGATGCGGCACTTTCTCTCTTTTCATGAAGGGATTTGACAAGAGTCAGGCAGTTTCGGTCATTTTCGCGCTGATATTGCATGTCATCCAAAAATTGGCGCATGATGTGGCGGCCCAGGCCCCCGATCTGCCGCTCACAAATATCGCAGGAGAGATCAGGATGGGTTGGTTGGCTTTGATCAAAAGGGATGCCCATATCCTCGATGATGACAATAAATTTTCCATCCAGTGTTTTCCAAGACAGCCAGATCGGCCCCTTGCAGGAATTTTGATACCCATAACTGGAAATATTGGTACAGGCTTCATCGACAGCGGTTTCCAGTTTCCAAATATTGCCTTCCTCCATGCCGGCATCCCGCGCCGCTTGGGTAATGACCGAGCAGATGGAAGGGATTTGATCGATGCAAGCGAGAAAGGTGGCTTTGTTGGTGTCTGTTGAATCCATCGGACGATCCCGTTGTTCCGTGCTGAATGGCTAATCACCCGCCCTTGGCACGTTGGAATTATCTGCTCTTCGTTTGCTGTTTTGGCCGCTGTTGGATCGGAGAGTATTTCCCATTGGGTCTCCCCGAGCCCCTTACCGGGAAAGTGTAACATAATTCGGTCTTCTTGAAAAGAAGATAGGCCGGTTTGTATACCGTCCTTGCTGGATAAACCATTCTTTATGAGGTGAATACCATGAACTGCTTTCTGTTTGGCCCTGGATGCTTTGGCCCTTGGATCCGCTCTTTGCAAGAAGCCCTCCACCGGGCTGGCTTTGATCCCGGCCCGATCGATGGCCTCTACGGACCCCGCACCGCCGGGGCTGTCCGTGCCTTTAGCAAGTCCCACTCCTTGCCCGAGAGGGGCGAAATCACCCTCCGAGGTTGGTCTCTGCTGGGCCTGGATTCTCCCCCCTCCCTTTTTGAGCGCTCTCTCCAACTCGTGGCCGCTTTGGAGTGGACCGCATGCCGCGGTCAAAATCCTTTCGGCTGTGTTACGGGGAATTTCGATGGCCAAGGCCTAACCTGGGGTGTGATCGGTTTCACCCTGCGCGGTGGCCAAGTGGGACTGATCTTGGATCGGATCAACCAAGTTGATCCCCTCCTCCTGCCCTGTCTGGATGGAGAAAAATGGGATGACCTGCGGCCCGTTTTACGCGCCTCTCCCACGGAGCGTGTTCGATGGGGCGAATCGATTTCCCTCCACCAGGGGCAGCATGTGGAGCCCGGCTGGCTTAAGTGGTTCGCCCGCTTGGGAGAAGAACCACTGGTGCGGAAAGTGCAACAAGAGGTGGTGTGGGATGACTATTGGCGGCCTGCCATGGAGTCTGCTCATGCGCTTGAACTCAAGACAGAATGGGGTCTGGCCCTGTGCTTCGATATCCATGTCCAGAATGGGCATGCGACCCGGGCGAAAAAGCGGCTGCATCAATACCAAGCCGAATGCCAGCGCGCCTCGACCCATACCGAAAAAGAGCACCGCCGCATTCTCGCGGAACGGATCAGCGCGGGCTGTAAGCCAATATGGCGCAATGCGGTGTTTAAACGCAAGCACCTTTTTGTGGCCGGGAAGGGAACTGTCAACGGCTATGTCTTTTCCCTCCCACACTGGGGCCTTCAAGAACGGCGTTGTGAGGTGTTGGAAGGAGAAGACTTTACGGAATGACTCCCTCGTCAAGCGGGCCGATTTTAATACACGATGGCAAATGCAAAAACTCCCATGCATACAGCGCTGATTGATTGTCCTGGTAGACTTTTTCCCATCCAAACAGGGCATCCAGTTCTTTCTGGATCTTGTCGGATTTGTTGACCAGGATCAACGTGGGGTTGTACTTTTTCAAAATTTCTTTCCATGAGGGATTCGCTTTGTAAAAATCATGCATCTCGTCCATCATGCTGGGGGGATAGGCTGCTTCATACCGGCTGTCCAACGAGATTTTTATCTTCGGATGCAGTTTCCACATCACATACGAACCCCAATTGAACGAGACGAACAGATCGCCTTCCACCGCGTTGACCTTCAGATACTCGACCGCGCCGACGGGGTAATATAACTTGGAGGGCGGCTGTGCGGTGACTTCCAAATGCCAGGGTTTGGAAAAAACAATCTTTCCCACATAAAACACACTGGCAATACTGAATAATGCCATCAATACAATCGGAAACTCTTTCCAAATATTCCGAAATACCTGGTTGAGTGGAGTTCGGGAAAGAGCGGCGGGAATGGTGTATGTCCACACGATGGCATAAAAGAAAAGCAACCGGAACACGAAGATGGTTCCAATCAAAAGAAAAAGCAGCATCCATCCATGCTCCAGTTCGCGCCACGGCGTTTTCCAGTAGGCATAGAGTAAAAGCAATAAGGAGGTCCCTAAAATGAGAACCACAGGCCAATCCAGATGAATCCAGATCGGTCCCCATTCCTGGATCAGGGGGCGGGGCATGGTTAGCGCATGCCACATGTAAGGATACATGTGATATCCATAGGGATTGACTACAATCAAACCGGCGCACATCACCATCAGGACGAGGAGATGGCGGCATGGTTGCTTCCGCATCCATTGCTCGAATCCATAGGCGCCAAGGAAAAAGAAAGCGAGTATAAATCCGCCATGAAGATTCACCCACAGTAAAAACAGGGGAATGAACCATTTGATCCATCTTCGCGATCCCTCCCGGTCCTGTAGAAAGAACCAGAGGCATAACGCGGCGAATAAAAATGAATAAATTTGCCCCCGGACAGTAGAAAATCCCGCGCTCAGCATCAACATGCTGATGGGCAGAGTGAAGAGCGAGGTGATCAGAGAAACTTTTTGTTTACGCAGGTATTGGTATAGGATCCACCCCAGGGTAAATACCAAACCATACTTCAAGACAACAATCCCGGTCCCTCCCATCAGCAGCATCAGCGGGTACGCCACCAGGCCGCATCCCCACTCGTGATGGACGACGGGGTAGACGGTTGGGGTAAAGGCAAAACAATCCGAATAAGGGATTTTCCCCAGTTCGAACGCCTCGCGGATCAATGCCATCTGATGCCACATATCCAGATCAATCGTGGGCCGAATCGTCATGACAACGTAAAAACTCGTAAGAAAGAGAGACGCGAGCGCGGAGAGGATTCTATTGGAATTCGTAAAATTGATCATCAATCGAACAGAAAATCTACCTCTTGGATTCAGGGATGGTTCTGCACCAGTTCCCTCCCTTTCGAATTCGCCGTATGGTACTTTATAATGAAAACCAAATAAAGGATGAAAAGGGAGTTTTCTTATGCCGATTGTTATACCATGCATTTCCAGGCGGTCGTTTCTCTCGACAACGACAGTAGCGGGATTGGCCTGTGTGGCTGGGTTGAATGGCCAAGCCCGAGAAAAAAAGGGGCAGACGCGCTGGGCTTTCCTCTCCGATACCCATGTTCCCGCCGACCCCAATAACGAGTACCGGGGATTCAAACCGTATGACCGCATGAAAGACACGGTGGCCCAGGTTTTACAAACCAAGCCCGAAGGTACGTTGATCACCGGTGATCTGGCCCGGCTGGAAGGCTTCAAGGAAGATTACCAGAATTTCTCTCAGTTCTTAGTTCCCCTCCGCGAACACATGCCGATCGGGCTTTGCTTGGGCAATCATGATGACAGGGCCAATCTGTTGGAGATCCTGCCTGCTCCCGCTGGCGAAGCGCAGCCAGTCAATAAAAAATTGGTCACCCTGATCGATGCCTCCCCTGTCCGCTTTATCCTGCTGGATTCCAACTTCATGACCAACATCACCACGGGGCTGATTGGCAAAGCGCAGCGGGAATGGTTAAAATCCTATCTGATTCAAGCGGATGACACCCCCCTCTTCCTCTTCCTCCATCATACCTTTGGCGATGGCGATGGCGATCTCGTTGACGCTCAGCGCTTCTTCGAGATCATCCTGCCTCATAAACAGGTCAAGGCCGTGTTCTACGGCCATTCCCATGTGTACCGTTATGATATGCTGGAAGATTTGGCGTTGATCAATCTGCCTTCGACGGCCTACAATTTCCGGGATACCGATCCCGTGGGCTGGGTT
>JAVFAP010000191.1:0-7395 GCA_034002445.1 bacterium
GATGGTGATCAAGACGGTAATCCCCAAATCATGGCCCAGGGATACATAGTAAACACCTGCCGTCATCAGAATACTGAGGACTAACAAGATCAGTATCGTTTTCCCATTGAGTTGGCGTTCTGTTTCTACTTCCACCTTGGGATCCGCATGGGATTGGATCAAAACTCCCAATTCTTTCACTGCGGCCAGGAGGCCAGAGCGGACATTCCAGATTGAAACCAAGCCGCCGACAATCATAGCCCCGACCCCCACATACTTGATTTGGCTTTCCCAGAGCCGCCAGGCTTCATCCAGAGCCCCGCCCTGGGTGGGATCCGCCTGCAAGAGGGGGATTAAAATCAGCCAGCCAATCGCCCCCCCCAGGAACATTTGAAAGGAGATATCCAACCCCACAATCATCCCCACACCGAGTAAAACCGGGGAGAGATCCGAGCCAAGGTAAAACACCCGGGAACCAGAAAACCACGCCCATTCCACGGTTTGCTTGAAAAGGCCTAGCATCGAGGCAAAAAATTTGAACACCGCCCCCACCACCACACCAGCAAAGACCAATGTAGCACCGGCCTTGACGCCATCCCGCCCCGCGGTCAGCACGGCCGCGCAAGCCACCCCCTCCGGGAATTTGAGTTCCGGGCTTTCCAAAATGAAAACTCGTCGCATGGGGATCATGAATAAGATACCAATCAGCCCCCCCGTCAGGGCAATCAAAGTCGTCGTCCAAAAATTGAAATGTTCCCACACTCCCACCAAAACCAACGCAGGGATGGTGAAGATGATGCCCGCAGCCAGCGACTCACCCGCGGAAGCACAAGTTTGAACCAGGTTGGATTCTAGGATATTTTTGCGACGCAAAACGCCCTGAAAGAGAGCCATAGAAATCACCGCGGCAGGGATAGAAGCACTCACGGTCATCCCAGCGCGAAGCCCTAAGTATACATTGGCCGCGCCCATGACAACAGAAAGTATCAGGCTCAACACAATCGCGGGAACAGTAAATTCATTTTGGCGGGAGGCGGGTTTTGCGGCAGGTGCTTTCATTCTTTCGTTTCCACCGTTCAATCTCAAGTTGATTTTTTCCGATGAGATCGTATCACAATCTCAAGAAATCTGGAGGGTAGAAACTCACCCTATTCCCTGGGATATGAGTGCTGAAAGCAAAGCAATCAGAAATTTCTGTTTTTGAATTATTTCATTAGGTATGTCGTATAGATTATAGAAAGCAACCATTATACGTCCATCAAAAGGGAGATCGATATCATGGAATACCTCGGTTACGGCATTTTAGGCTTCGCGGCTTTTCTTTGGTTCATGGCCATGATTTTTGGACTGATTATCGCGTTTCCCTGGGGTATCCTGGGGTTGATCGCCATCCTGGGATTGGGGATTTTGTTTATTAAAGTCTTGGCTGAGCGCCTGACCAACCGTGAAGATGATTTTTATGATAAAACGGTGGAAAAATAAGGAGACTCTGTATGCTGATTACAACGCAAGATGAATTGAGCGGCTATGAAATCACCGAAACCATCGGGCTGGTCAGAGGGAATACAGTCCGCTGCCGACATGTAGGCAAAGATATCTTGGCTGGATTCCGCAATCTGGTAGGCGGAGAAATCATCGAGTACACCAAACTCCTCGCGGAGGCCCGGGAGCAATCCTTGGACCGGATGGTGTATCAGGCGCAACAATGTGGGGCGGATGGGATTGTCTGCGTTCGTTTTTCCACTTCCTCAATCTCCAATATGGCAGCCGAATTATTCTGCTATGGAACCGCTGTGCGATTAAAGAAAAAAGAAAAAATTATCCTATCCGATCTGGCTTGATATGAAAAAACCCCCGAATCCGCAGATCCGGGGGTTTTGCTTTCTTTGTTCTTAATACTCAGGTTCGATAATGCGGCAGGTCAAAAAGATCAACATGGAAAGCTTGGATTTTTCAATCGCGCGATCCTTGAACAGAGTCCCGATGAACGGAATTTTGTTGACCAAGGGAATCCGGTTTTGCGATTCGGATTCGTTTTCAGTAATCAAACCACCCAGAACCACGGTTTCGCCACTCTTCATGCGGACGGCAGTTTGCGCAAAGGTCTGTCCTAAGATCAGGGGCCCGATGTTCGGTACTTGAATGTCAGAGGGCGCACCCCCTTCCAAGGAAATGGGAAGCCGTTCTCCTGGCTCGATAACTTGAGGAATCATTTCGATTACCACGTGGTCATCGTTGAGGATGAAGGGCACGAAGGCCAAGCTGATCCCCGTAAACGCACGCTGGAAGTCGTAGGTCAGACGGTTGTTGGTTGGGTCATTATCGCCACCGTCATCATATTGGACATCCTGCACGTAGGGAATCTGCTGCCCGACGAACAACTGCGGCGTAACGAACGCATTGGGCATGTACAGCATTTTCGGCGCGGAGAGCACGTTCATGCTGGTGGTGCTTTCCAACAAGTTCATCAGGAACTGCATCCGGGTAGACCCGAGTGTATTCATGCTGAGAGTCAAACCGGTGTCGTTGTTGTTGATCATCGCCACATCCATCAATTGCTTATCTGGATTGGTCAGGTTGATCTTGCTTTGGAACGGGTTGGACAAGAAATAATCGAAATTGATCGTCCGGAGGTCATCCAACGAAACGGTCACAATCCGGTTTTCCAGTTCCAACTGGCGTTGTGGTTTATCGTAGGTAGAAATAATCCGATCGATCAGATCCAGCACCTCTTGGTCCGTCGTGAAGACCACCAGGGTATTGGTGTTGATGTCGGGGAAGAAACGGACGGTGAAGTACTGCAACAGGTCCGTCCCGCCGCCGCCGCCACCAGAGAGGTTGAAACGGTTCCGCGTTGTTTCTTCAACCAGGTTGGAGAAGTCGCCCACGTCCCCTTGTTCCGAAGTCCCCAAGGATTGGAAGGAGTTCTGTGACAAGAAGTAGTTACGAGTGGATTGCTGCGAGTCGAAGAAGAGATACGCCATCGCATCCGCGATATCGAAGACACTGACGTGCTTGATGGGGTACGATTCAATCAGAATATCCTGAGTGGTTTCCCCACGGATACTGCTGAGGTATTCTTCCACCCGGCGGATGTTGGAACGGGTGTCAACGATATCGATGGTCCCACGGGCTGGATTGGCAACCGTCAGACGGCCCTGCAGTTTCGCTGCATCGACACCAGTCTTGCCATAGAGCATCTGCTGAATGATTTCGGCGACGCCACCCACGAATTCTTCACGACGGGCGAGTGATTCGGGAGTGTCTTCGATATCATCCATATCGGTGATAGTAAATTGCTTGGCAACCAGATCGCCTTCTTCCAACTTGCTGGTGATCTGCTGATTGGAAAGGAGATCTTCAACCTTCTTGATGTTATCGGGGTAGTCGATCACGATCAAGTTGTTGGATGTGGGCTCCAAGAAGAGCTGGCGACGGTTGTCATTGACATCATACCCGCCCTGCCCTTCAAAGAGGACAATCTTGACCATCTCATAAATTTCTTTGGAAATGTCACGGTCCAGTTTGTAAACGCCGATCACAACCGGTTTCTTCATATCAACGCTGATTACCGGCATCGCCTTCAAAAACGCTTCGACTTTCTGAAGGTTTTCATCGGTGTCTGTAACAACCAGAGAGTTGGTATTGGTGTTGAGGAATAGTTCTTTCCCCGGAACATCAAATTCATTATCGGGACCATAGAGGATGGTTTTCAGGTTCTTGCTGGAATCTTGCAAAACCGATGGATCATCCAGGATCGTCTCAATGGTTTCAAATTGCGCTGGGGTCAGGGGGAAGACACGGGAATTGAAGCCACGTTTCACGAAAATTGTGTTTTTATCCCGCTCCCACACGTAGCCATACTGTTTTTGGAGAAGATTCAGTACGCCACGCACAGTGGTATTCTTCACTTCAAACGCCACTAGCCCTTCCAGATTTTCGGCCATAACGACATTCAACCCGCTGAGGTTGCTCAGGAAACTGACAACATTCTTGATGTCAACCCGTTCGCCCCGCGTTGAATACTGGAAGATTTCGGTATCCAGCAATTTTTCAAACTTGGCATCTTCAGCAGCCTTTTTGGCGGCTTCTTCCTTGGCCCGCACCGCTTGGGTGTATTCCATGCGGGTGTTAGTGAGGTAGGTCTTGCTGGCTTGATGCTCTGGGGCGATTTTCAGAACCGCTTCCCATTTCTGAACCGCTTCGATAACCCGGCCTTGCTTGTAGAAATCAACGCCTTCTCTGAAAATATTCTCGGCCATGGCAGCCTGGCCAGCGGCTTCCTGCCCAGCGCTCTTCTGCAACGAACCAGCCTGGGTAGCAAGATCAGAACCTGCTTCTTTCCCCAAACGCTTCAGCAATTCTGCAACCCGTGGATCGGCAGGAGCAATCTCCTGTGCCCGCCGCAATTCCACTTCGGCTTTGTCAAACTGGCCGTTGTCCATATAAATCAGGGCTTTTTGCAATTGGGTGTCCAGTTCGGACAGGTTATACTCCAGTTGCATGGTGCGGGTTTCTTCCACTTGCCCTTGTTGCTGCGCAATCGCGTTGAGATACGCGCGGATCTGCCGGCGTTCTGTATCATCCTTGGACTTTTTCAAGGCTCGTTCCAGGGTATTGGCCGCGGCGGGATAATCCCCATCCCGCATCATGGCTTTCGCCACATCCACCATTTCCGTGGAAGAAAGAGAATCCAGTGACGCGGGAATCTCTGTCGACGAGGCCGTGGCTTTGGCGGCGGCAATTACAGTGGTATCCGGGGAGATCGAAGTCCCAGAAGCCAAAAATTTGTTCATGTCGGCCTGGGCCTGACGGTGTTGGGGATCCAAAGCCAAAACCTGTTGTAAAAGAGTTTTGCCTCGCTCCACGTTCCCGCTGCGAACTTCCTTGCGTGCGAGTTTGTAGAGGGAATCGGCTTGCTCCGTGGCGGATTTTCCATCTTCCTTGGCTTGGATAACGGAATTAGTCATGAAAACCGATACCGCTGGCGAAGCCAAAGTGGTCCCATTCACGCCTGCAAGCAGAATCCCAACTAACAACACAAAGATAAATTTACATTTAGGAGATTTAATCGGCTGAATCCATCCCATGGTAAAATCCATTTATGCTACTCCTTACTCTGTACATTACTAATCCGAACGAGGTCGGTTTTATTTCAAAAAGAGGCCAGGAAATATATCCAGGTGACGAATACGATCCCCATTCCCTTTTCTTTATACTTTTGGAAGAGCGAGAGAGCACCCTTCCTTACATCCTTAATTTTCAATAGTTAGTTCAACACGTGTATCCGTATAACCCGGCTTGGAAAGTATAACAAAGCCATTATCGGTGTCAACTTGATTTAAAGTTATTTTTGTCCGGTTATCGCTCTGTCCTTTTTTGAGCATGAGGGGTTTGGCCTGCTGGTTGGAGCCCTTCTGCACAAAATCGATTTTCACAAACCCGGTCTTAGTCAACACAACAGAGTTAAATTGATACAATTCAGTCAGTTGAGGTGGGAGACGCAAGGCCCGCAATTTCGTTTCGACACTGCTGATTTGGTTGCTGAGGGTGGAGGAAAGTTCCTTCCCGGCCCGCATGCGTAAATTGGTGAGTTCCTGCTGCCATGCCGCCTTGGTGTTGAGATCCAGCTGATCAGTCTTGTTGGTGGTCATCAGCACTTGTTGGCTATCCGCAAATTTTTCGGCCAGGGTAATCACCAGTTCCGCCCGACGCAGTACAAAATCCTTGAGTTTCGTTTGAATTTCCGTACTGTTCTCGGGGCTGAAAGAAGGCACTTGCGTCAAAGCCAGAATGGCTTCTTGCGCTTTGACATGGTCCTGGGCAGCCAGGGCATCCGTAAACTGGGTTTCGGCCTGGGTCCCGAGAGTGGCGACATTTTCTTTGATCTTATTCTGTAGATTCTGGATCAGCGTTGTCAGCCGGTCCCGGGTACTCACGGTAATCAGATCCCCATTGGGGTCAATCTGGTTGATCTCGGGCTGAATGCGGTTGAGGTTCCCCAGCAATCTGAGCATGGTGATATAATCCTGCCCTTGCAGTTGGGTCTGGGCTTGGGTCATCTCCCGGGTCAAATCAGAAAGGAGGGTTTTCCGGCGCAAGTCATAGGATTTATTCAGGACCGTCTGATGAAGATCCTTCACCATCGAAATCTTGTCTTTCCCTATGACATCCCCGGTTTCATCGGACTGGATAATCTCGCTGAGTTCATTCAATGCGACGGTATAAGCCTGGACTGCCTCGGTTGGTTTGTTTTGGCTGAGGGCGGTATCGCCGGTTTGGATATCCGCATTGACCTGGGTCAGGATTTTATCCAGATTTTGCTTGGCATATTGTTGTTGCGCCAGCCGCTTATACTCGGAGGGGAGCCGGGGATATTCGATCCGGGATTCGGTCACATCCATCAGAATCACTTTTTCGAACTGTTGGACGGCTTTCTCAAAGTCCCCCGCAGTGTAGAGCTGAACGCCTTGGTTATATGCCTCTTCCACACTTTGCCGCATCCGAAGTTGGTCTTCGGGTGAACCAAAGGGATTTTTTTCCAGTGTATAAACCGCCAACGAGGGTTTGGACGTGAGATCGGTCACGATATCCGCCGAGAGTAGCGGTTCTTCCTTCACTCCCCCAGCCCCGCTTTGAGGATTTTTAAGCACGTCAACAATGATCTGATCGACACTTTCGGATGTGGGGCCATAGAGGTACCACCCGCCGATCACTAAAACCAGAACCAGAAGGCCAATAAAAAGAGGATCTTTTTTCTTGATGACAAACTCAAGGACCGCTTCTTTATCAATTTTAAGTGCCAAGATACTCTTCCATCCTTTACCAAATTTTGTATTCCTGTTTCATGACTGCTTGCAATCAACCGATCGGAGAAGGGCCGCATGCTTATGGGCCAATGGCTTCGTCCCCCGCGGGAGCAGCCTGCCCGGCGGGCGCCGCGCCACCCGCTCCGCCCATGGCACCCATGCCACCCATACCCATCATACCATACATCCCCATGCCCATACCATACCCACCAGCGGCAGTTCCCGATTCTGGTGTAGGTGTCGCGGTCGGTTCTGGACTGGGCGACGGAGTGAGCATTTCGAATGCACTCATGAAGTCGGTATCCGACAAGGAGCCATCACGGTACCCTTCGATTTTCTCACGGGTAATGACCAAGCGCTGGACTTCATCGTTATTCCGGTTATGGGCACGGAGCTCAATCTTCTTGATACTCTGGTCTTTAGAGAGGTTCAACGCGGTCAAAACTTTGTTGAGAAGGGAAATCCGCTCCTTTTCATCATCCATCTGGTATACGCCAATCATCAGCGTGGAATCCGAGCGCGGATCATCCGGAATCTCATGGACAAAACGAAGAAGGAGGATGGACTGATCCTTGGTGAGTTTACGGAACTCTTCAACAAATTTGAC
>JAVFAP010000192.1:0-7379 GCA_034002445.1 bacterium
TCGCGCTCGGCTTCGGGCACCAGCAATTGCGTCAAGTAGGGCAGATTGGTGTTTTCAATCAACTGCAGCGGGCTGAGAGTATCCGCCTTGCCCGGCAGATTGTCCCTCATCCGGTTAAAATTCTCATGCTCCAACAGGGTATCGATTGCGGTTTTGAACCACTTTAGCGTATCCAGCAGTTCTTTGTAAATGTTATCGGAGGTCATGATGCCCCGGTAGGTCAGCACATCAAACGGCTCGGGGATCAGCCGCAGCGTGGTTTTGTACTTGGGCGTCGTCACCAACACCCGCGCGTCCGCGCGCCAAGTCTGCGGCCACAGCACCGAGGCGATCATTACCACCACTGTAACGACAAACGTCCCCTTGAAAATCAAGCCTTTGCGCTGATAGAGAACGCGGAGAAACGAAACGAGATCATACGTGAACGTGTTGGCCATTTTCCCTTACGCCTTTGGTTTCTTTAGAGATAGGCGTATGGAGTCTAGGCGCGTGGAGGACGGGTGTCAACCCGGTAAACCAGGGGGAGGTGGAGAAACCAAGGAGGGGAAGTCCTGAACCTGGGGCCAGGTTCAGGAACTTAACATATCGAAATTTACTTAACCGCCACGCCGGAGCGGATGCAGCGTGTGCACGCCATAACTCGGACCGGATTCCCTTCTTTGACAATCCGCACCTGCTGCAAATTGGGAAGAAAACGACGTTTGGTTTTGTTGTGCGCGTGGCTTACGTTGTGCCCCGCCATGGGCCCTTTACCGCAAAAGTGACATGTACGTGCCATCGTAAAAACTCCTTCATCAATGGATGGGCTAATACAAGGATTATAGAAACAAAATGGACAAAATCAAGACCCGCCTTACCCCGGCCAGCCGCAACCAGGACTGGGATTGGTTTGATTCAGTTCTGTAAAATTTGCCAAAACTAAGGGGCAATTTTACCTTGATCGAACTTGAAAGGAAGGGGAAATATCCATTTTTTCTTCAACTTTCTCCCACAGTCTCATTTTTTGATCGGGTCCACGGCTCCCACACCCCGTTCCGGACTCATAGCCGGGCTAGCGGCTGGTTCGCCGCCCTCTCCCTATTGCCTTCGCTGCGCTTCGTTGTACCATACCTCAAATTCATCCCGCAGTGGGTAAGGAAAATGATCATGGCGTTTCATAGTCTTTCCGATTTTGTGGATCTTCTCAAAAAAGAAAACGAATTGGTCGAGATCGCTCTCCCCATCTCGCCCCATTTGGAGATGACCGAAATCACCGACCGTGTGACCAAGGCGAACGGCCCCGCGCTGCTGTTTACCCATCCCGCCGGGTACGAAATGCCCGTGCTGCTCAACGCCTTTGGTTCCAAAAAGCGGATGGCGTTGGCTCTGGGTGTCCAGCACATCGATGAGATCGCCAATCGCATCCGCCACTTGATCCAGCAGAAGCCGCCTGAAACGTTCCGCCAAAAATTGGCCGCCCTGTTTCAACTCAAGGAAATCACCCAGTTTTTCCCAAAAAAAGTGGGCTACGGTCGCTGCAAGGAACAGATCTTCACCAAGGACGCCACCCTGGATATTCTCCCCATTCTCACCTGCTGGCCCATGGATGGCGGGCCCTTCATCACCTTGCCTCTGGTACACACTCAGGACCCCATCACCGGCATCCGCAACATGGGGATGTATCGCATCCAGAAATTCGATGCCCTCACCACTGGCATGCACTGGCAAATCCACAAAGTCGGCGCCGCCCATTACCGCGAGTTCTTTAAAGAAAACCGGCGCATGGATGTCGCCGTCACCCTCGGCGGCGATCCCGCCCTGACCTATGCCGCCACTGCGCCTCTGCCCCCCAATATCGACGAAATGCTCTTCGCCGGCTTCCTGCGCCGCACCCCAGTGGAACTGGTCAAATGCGAAACTTGCGATCTCTACGTCCCCGCCGACTCGGAAATCGTGATCGAAGGCTACATCGATCCCATGGAACAGCGCATGGAAGGCCCCTTTGGCGACCACACCGGCTACTATTCCCTTGCCGAACCCTATCCCGTCTTCCACGTTACCTGCATCACCATGGCCAAGAATCCCATCTACCCGGCCACCATCGTGGGCATCCCCCCGCAGGAAGACGCCTGGTTGGGCAAGGCGACCGAGCGTATCTTCATGCCCCTGATCCAGATGACCTTCCCCGAGGTCGTCGATATGAACCTGCCCGTTGAGGGCGGCTTCCATAGCGTGGCCCTGGTCTCGATCAACAAAGCCTACCCTGGCCACGCCTTCAAAGTCGCCCATGCCATCTGGGGCACGGGGATGCTATCCCTGACCAAGAATATCATTGTCGTCGATGGCCATGTCAATGTGCAAAATCCGGCCGAAGTCCTGTGGCGGGTAGGCAACAACGTCGCCCCCGAACGTGATGTGCAATTTGTCAAAGGCCCGGTCGACGCCCTCGATAACTCGTCCGAATCCCTCCGTTTTGGCTCCAAGATGGTGATCGATGCCACCAGCAAACTCCCGGAAGAAGGCTTCACCCGCCAATGGCCACCCGATATTTCCATGACCGCCGAGGTCAAAACCAAAATCGACTCCCTTTGGGACCAACTGGGCCTGCCCCTCTCCCTGGCAGAATCCAAAAAACGCCTCTTCACCATCAACCCCGCCGACAAAAAAGAATAGGCAATACAGTGGGCAGTGGATGGTGGGTAGTGGTAATTGAGTAGTGTCTATAATGATATCGGTAGTATAAAACACCCTTCAGCGCTGAAAGAGCGCCCCTTGGATAGCGAAGGGGGGAATCCCCGCAGGGGATGGAACCCGTAGCGACACGCAGAAATTTTTTACGATTTTTGTAGGGTGGGCTCAAAGTGCCGAAGGCGCGTAGCCCACCATCCTGACGAACCCGGCATGCATCACCACCAAAACAAAGAATGGCGTTCGTGAAAAGATATTATGTCTTATGCAATTATGATGTGTCATAAAGCGCTGAAAGCGCGCCCGCTGGATAGCGAAGGGGGGAATCCCCGCAGGGGATGGAACCCTGGAGCGGTATACTCCCACCCAGTGCACCTCCTTGGGCGACACGATTCCAGCCAATCACTATTTCCAAACCTCATCCAACAAATACTACCCACAATCTACGACCCACTGCTTTTTATCCAGCGGTGGTTTGTGAGTCGATCGTGGTGGGCTACACTCGCTTCGCTCGCTTTGAGCCCACCCTACCAAAGATTGCCATTCTCCTACATAAAACTACAATTTACATAATAAGGAAACACGATGAAAGAACAAATTCTGGTCATCCCCCGCAAGATTTTCAGCGGGTTTCTTGATTTTCAGGGGTATCGTCCCAAGGGGATGATCGAACCTCAGGCATGGCAGGCCCACTTTGTGTTTAAGGACCGCGAAAGCATGGAAACCGATCCCTCCTTCAAACAATTGATCCCCTATATCGTGCTGCGCCATGAGGATCAGGTGTACCGCTATTGGCGAACCAAAAAGGCTGGGGAAAGCCGCCTGCACCATCTTTACTCGATCGGCATCGGCGGCCACATCAACCCGCGGGATCACAACCTGTTTACCGGCACAGCCGATCTGCTGCGCGAGGCCGCCATGCGCGAATTGCGTGAAGAGGTGCAGATTGCCGACCCGGTCGAAATCAAACACCTCGGCTACATCAATGACGATCAATCCGAAGTCGGCCAGGTCCACCTTGGCATTGTCTATGAAGCCTGGCTGACCAATCCCGCCATCCGCACCAACGAAGCCGCCCTGAGCCGAGGCGAATGGAAACCCCGCTCCACCCTCCAAGATGGCTCCCCCTACGAAACCTGGTCCCAATTTCTCATTGAAAAATTAGTGAATAATACGTAGTGGATAGTGGAAATAAATATATTTTTTGTATAATATGATCGTTTTCAATTATCAACGGTAAACGTCGGGTGGGCTCAAAACGCCGAAGGCGCGTAGCCCACCATCTTGACGTACCCATCTTGCATCACCACCAAAACAAAGAACGACATTCGTGGAGAGATAACATGTCCAATCCAGTTGATATGTATCACAAAGCGCTGAAAGCGCAGCCCCTGGATCGCGAAGGAGGGAATCCCCGCAAGGGATGGAACCCGGTTATTTCTCCCCTGGAGCCTCCCAACCCCATCCCCATTCTCCGATTTCGTCAAACAACAACTGCCCACTACACCCTGTCCACTGCCCACTGCCCCTCACTTGTCTTTCTTTCGCGTCAATTTATAATTCATCCTTTCATTCCACCCAAAGGATAAAACCATGGATTTTACCACGGAGTTTGATTCGGGAACCTTCGCTGAGGTGCAAGCAGTCATCAAAGCCCACCAGCGCTTTCTGGTCTCCAGCCATACCCATGCCGATGGTGATGCGGTGGGGGCAGCCTTGGCTTTTAAACGAATGCTGGAACAAATGGGCAAGGACGTGCGGTGGGTCATGGATGAAGATCCCGGTGAGACCTACGAGATTTTTTATTCTCCGGAAGAGTTGGAGGTCTATTCGTCTGCCAGCGATTTTTCCTCGTGTGAAGTGATCGTCATGGTAGATGCCGGCGAATGGCACCGCTTGGGGGCGGTGGGTGAGGTCCTTCAGGATCATCCCGGCCACAAATTGTGTATTGACCACCATTATCCTAAAAATGATTTTAACGGGACCCGCTTTCTTCGTGTTAAATCGCCTTCCACCACCGTCATTATGTATCATCTGTGCAAATTCCTCCAATTGGAGTGGAATCTGGCCATTGCGGAACCCATTTACCTTGGCATCATCGTCGATACCATTAATTTTCATCTTCCCCACACCACCAAGGAAACACACCTGATCGCGGCAGACTGCCTGGACGCGGGTGTCTTGCCCGCGCGAGTATACGAACCCGTCTTTGGCACCGTCTCCCAAGCCCGCCTGCAACTGATGTGTGATGTGTTCGAAAATCTGGAAATCCTTGGTGACGGCAAGGTCGCGACCGTCTATACCACCCTGGCGATGATGGAGCGGGCGGGAGCAAGCCGCAATGATGATGACCGCTTTGTCGATCTCCTGCGCGGCCTGAAAGGAGTGCGTATCGGCATTTATTTCCGTGAAGAAACCGATGGCACAGTGAAGGTCAGTTGGCGTGCCAAGGGTGATAACAATATCTTGATTTCCGCGCAGCATTTCGGCGGCGGCGGCCATATGCGTGCCGCAGGCGCTTCCATTCCCGGCCCCATGGACAAGGTGCGCAACCAAGTGCTGGCCAATATTCTAACCCGCCTATCCAATGGCGAATTTCATTGATTCGGTGAAAAACCCGGCTCCCTCGGCCCCGGGGCATGAGCCATCATTCCACCGCGGACTCCAGGGGAAATGCAAACCACGCCCCATGGGGGGCCAGAAGCCCATGGGGCGTGGACACTACGATCCGTGGGCGCAGATTCAAACCACGGGAAGCAATAAAACCACATTTACCGTACTATGAATGCCATGAAGAAAGGTTGTCTTGGTTGGGAGGCTCTACTTGGTTTCAGCCGATCCGATGGTTACAGCAAATCAGATGATAAAACTCACCCGTATCGAACTCACTTTGTTTTTCTTTCTGTTCTGTGCCCTGGCGCTGACGTTTGGAGGGCATGGCGCGTCCGTGGATGAAAACCTGATCATCCAGGTGCTCGATTCGTTTGTGGAACGGGGTGAACTCACCGTGACCAAGATGTTTCAAGCACTCCCCGGACCAGATGAAAAATACTACAGCCGCTATGGGTTTGGCTTCCCCCTGGTTTTGCTGCCCTTCTACCTGCTGGGCTCGCTTCTTGAAGCCGTTGCGGGGAAGCACGATCTTTTCTATCGCGATCCTCACTTTTTCATGCTGTTGTGGGGCCAGGTTTTTTTCACCGCGGCGACCGGCTGGGTCCTGTACCGGGTCTGCCGCGAACTGGGTGGCTCGGTCAAGGTGGCAGTGGCCCTGAGCCTGGGGCTGATCTTTGGCACCACCTTTTGGCCCTATAGCCAGGCACTGTATCGGCTGACGTTTTCCGCCCTGATGCTGCTGTTGGTCCTACGGGCGGGGCTGGTTTATCTGCGCTCCAACCGTGGGGGGGCATTGGTCGCGATTGTTTTACTCGAGGGTTTTGGCCTGAATGTGCGCGAAGATTTGGCCATCGCCTTTCTGGGTATCGGGCTCTACCTCGCCGCCCGCGCGTCCTGGCGTGGCCGCCTGCTTCTGCTGAGCGCCTTTTTTCTGGGCGCCATGTTGGGATTTTGCCTGTGGCTGGGGCATAATTATCTCCGGTTTGGCACGGTCTGGATCGAGAATTACGCCGACCTGGCCTTCCATGAATCCTGGCTGATCAGCATGCCCGCCATGTTGTATGGCAAAAAATTTGGGTTGCTTTGGTATTCGCCTATCCTGCTCTTTTTTCCTCTGGCTTTTTCGGCTTGCAGAAAAAGCGGGATGGTCCCGCTTTGGATTTTGGGATTGTATATCTTCATGGCTTATTTTTGCCTCTACGCCAGTTCCACCTTTTATCATGGCGGGCAGTGCTTTGGGCCCCGGCACATGTATTTTATCCTGCCCTTTGTCCTTCTGCCGCTGATCCCCTATTTCGAAACCGCTTCAAAGCGCCTGTGGGGCGCATGGTGGGCCTTGGTGGCTGTGGGGATGCTCTTCAACGCGCCGGGGCTGTATGCCCATCATGGGAAATATGAATCATTCTTCGACGCTCCGCCCTTTTGGGATCTGCTCTGGACTTACCCCCAGCATCCCTATGTTCTATTGTGGGATGAGTTGGATTTTTGGTGGTTTCGCACCCTCTGCCTACACCCCCTATCGCTCTGGCCGCTCTTATTCCTGGCCTTGGTGGCGCTGACGGCCTATTGTGGTTTCCGGCTCTGGCAAGCGGTTTTTCAGTCCACAGAAACAGGGAATTCTCCTCATGCCTAACCAGCCCTCTTTTCTGCGCCAAGCCTATTTTTTGCTCGTCTACCTGCCTGTCCGGGTGGCTCGGCACCAGGTGCTGTCCCTTCGTATTGACACCATCTTGAAGAACTTGGTATTACTGGGATTCGGACTTGGGGTGCTGTGGGCCGAATCGGCTTTCTTTATCCGCTTCTGGGCCCTGCTGGCCCGGATTCCCATGGGATTAGAACTTCTTATCCCCCGTTTTCTTTCGCTTGCGAGTTCTTTTTTCATCTCATTTCTAGCTTATTCCAGTCTGTTAACCACTCTCTCGGTCTTGTACCATACCAGCGATCACAAGGTACTGCTGGTCTCGCCAATTCCGCTCTCCTTGTTCCTGATCCAAAAGAGCCTCGAGATCGCTTTACGAAGCGGTATAACACTGATTTTTCTATCGTTACCTCCTGCAGTAGCCCTTGGGATGCAACTTGGCCTGGGATGGATTTTCTAT
>JAVFAP010000193.1:0-7365 GCA_034002445.1 bacterium
GGCATCCGCAGCGATTCCTCATACATAAACCGTTTGTCGAACCAGCCATGATCCCCCAGGAAGAACCCTTGGTCCGAGGTATAGACGACGATGGTGTTTTCCGCCAGCCCGTTAGCATCCAAGTAAGCCAGGAGACGCCCCACATTCTCATCCACTGAGTCGATACAGCGTAGATAGTCCTTCATATAGCGCTGGTACTTCCAGCGGATCAAATCATCCCCTTGCAGGTTGGCCTTCTGGAATGCCTCATTTTTTGGCCCGTACGCGGCATCCCAGGCTTGTTGTTGCTCGGGAGTCAAATTATCGGGGCCTTGGAATTTCAGATCGCGCTTGGTCAGCGTCTTGGCGATGGTCATGTCCTGTTCTTGGGCAGCCTTTCCCCGGCCTTGGTTGTCATCAAACAGCGTGGCAGGCTCGGAGAGAGGCGCGTCCTCATAATGATGCAGATTCTTGAGGGGGGGATCCCAGGGCCGGTGCGGCGCTTTGTGATGGTACATGAGCAAGAACGGCTTGTTTTCGTCCCGCTGTTCCAGCCAGTTCAGGGCCAGATCGGTGGTGATATCGGTGCAATACCCGGTATACGTTTTGCGTTCGCCCATCTCAATAAATACAGGGTTGTAGTATAAACCTTGGCCGGGCAGGATGTTCCAGTAGTCGAAGCCCGTGGGATCGGTCTTGAGGTGCCACTTGCCGATCATGGCGGTCTCATACCCCGCCTTTTGTAGGAGTTTGGGAAAAGTAGTTTGGCTGCCATCGAAGGTCTGCCGGTTATCCGTCAGCCCGTTGACATGATTGAACTTCCCCGTCAGCACAACCGCCCGGCAGGGGGCGCAGAGACTGTTAGTGCAAAAACTGTGGGTAAAGCGCACCCCTTCCCGTGCCAGGCGATCCAGATTGGGAGTGCGGTTGACAACACTGCCATAACAACTCAGGGCGTGTGCCGCGTGGTCATCGGTCATGATGTAGATGATATTGGGCCGTGGCGGGTCTTGGGCTTGTGCCAATGAGGGGCCCCACGCAGCGGCGGCGGCTCCTAGCCCCAGTTGTTTCAGACACGCACGGCGAGTGAGGGATCGGTTCATAGTTCTCCCTTTCAAGAATCTGGATCGTGGATTTTCGCTTACCATAGCAAAAGGGAAAGCGGAAGATAAGAGATCAAACAAAGCATGTCCGCAAACGGAAGCAAATAGAGGCAAAAAAGCCCGCAACGCCGAAACGCTGCGGGCGGGATCTCGACACCCTGAAAGGATTTATTCCATTGCGGCGGCGGTCAGTTCCGCGATATCCTTCACTTTGACTTTCTGCTCTTGCCCTTCTTCCTTCACGCCATCTTCAAACATGGTCATGCAGTAGGGGCAGGCGACCGCGATCGTTTCCGCGCCCGTCTTCAGCGCTTCCCGGGTACGGTCCAGATAAATCCGGCCCCCGATGGTCTCTTCCATCCACATCCGGCCGCCACCCGCGCCACAGCAGAAACTGTTGGCGTGGTTGCGCGGCATTTCCTCCGGCGTCTGGCCGGTGGCCTCTTGGATCACCTGGCGTGGGGGTTGATACACATCGTTATAGCGCCCCAGATAGCACGAATCGTGGAAGACGATCGGACCATTCTGCTTTTTGTTAAGTTTCACTTTGCCTTCTTCCACCAGGTGCTGGATGAATTCACTATGGTGAATCACTTCCAAATCACAACCAAATTGCTTGTAGTCGTTCTTCAGGGTCGAGAAGCAATGCGGGCAATGGGTGATGATCTTTTTCACCCCGTACTTTTTGAAGGTATCAATATTGTCATGCACCAGTTTGGCGAAGACATACTCGTTGCCCAGCCGCCGCAACGAATCGCCACAGCATTTCTCTTCGGTCCCCAGGATACCCCAGGAGACGCCCGCTTGATCCAGTATCTTCGCCAACGCCTTGGCGATGTACTGGCTGCGTGAATCGAAAGAACCAGAGCAGCCGACAAAGTACAGATACTCCACCTTGTCTCCGTCCTTCAATTTCTTGATATCCAAGTCCTGTGCCCACTTTTCGCGGTCGGTCGGCGCGATGCCCCAAGGATTGAAGCGTTGTTCGGAATTTTCGAAGAAGGCCAGCAACTCTTCGGGGAAATCCGATTTCTCCATCACCAGATGCCGCCGCATTTCCGTGATTTTGGGCACATGCTCGATGAACACCGGACACTGCGCCATGCAGGCGCCGCATGTGGTGCACGCCCAAAGCGTTTCCCGCGATACACTGGTTTGGGTGTCCTCATCGATCAACGCCACCGGCGCTTGCGCGTCCGCCGTGGCAGGGGCCAGGGTATCGTAGGATAACCCTTGCCGCAGGCTGGCCGCGTTCGCGAAGAGGTTGTACTTGCCGGTATGAATCAGTTCCTTTGGGTTCAGCGGCTTTTGTGTATTGTGCGCGGGGCAGGCTTCTTGGCAGCGGCCACACTCGGTGCACGAATAGAAATCCAGCAGATCCTTCCATGTGAACTGGGTGATCTTGGACACACCGAAATCTTCCCCTAATTTGAAATCCAGCATCGGAACCGTCGTAGGCATTTCAAAACTACGGAAAAAGCAGTTGGGGATCGCGGTAAGAACGTGCAGGTGCTTGCTGAACGGCAGATAGTTCAAGAACGCCAGCAGCACCAGACCGTGAATCCACCAGAAAAGTTCGGTCCAGAAATCAATTTGGGCCTCTCCCATCCCGGCGAACCCCTTGGCCAGGACGGCGGAGAGGGGCAGCCAGGCGCGATAGAGTTCTTTCTCCAGTGCAATCTCGCCGGCATGGTAGCCAAAATACGCCACCATCAGCGCCGCGATGAGGGAAAGAATGACCATGGCGTCCGCCGTCAAATCAATATAAGGAGGGCGGAAAAACAATCGCCGGGCTACCGCCAGCGCGATGGCCACCAGCACGACTAGCGACATCACATCCGTCAGCAGCAGCAGGGGGCCATAAATCGGTTCCCCCATAAAGGCGAACGAGAAACTGGGGAACATGCCCTGGACCAAGAACTGAAAGTTCATGGCCAGCATGATCATGAAGCCCCAAAAGATGAAAAAGTGGTTCACGCCAAATACCTTCCGCACCACCCGGACTTGGCCAAAAGCGTAGACCAGCATGTTCTTCAAGCGGGTGCTGAGATGGTCAAACCGGTTTTCCCACTTGCCCAGACAAAGCAGGGCAAACAACCGGTACACATTGCGAAAGAAAAATGCGATGGACGCAAGAAATAGAATCGTAAACACTATACGGCTGACAGGCATTCGTTTTACTCCGCGACAGCAAGTTGTCTAACTTGGGATTTGCGCTCTTTGATCTTTTCTATAAAAGCGGGGATCACTTCGAAGACATCACCGACAATCCCAAGGTGGGCCACTTCGAAGATGGGGGCATGTTTATCTTTGTTGATCGCGATAATGTTGTCTGAGTTCTGCATCCCGACCAAGTGCTGAATCGCGCCCGAAATCCCGCAGGCGATATACAGTTTGGGTTTGACCGTCTTGCCGGTCTGCCCCACCTGGCGTGAACGCGGCATCCAGCCGGCATCCACCGCCCCGCGAGACGAACCAACCACGCCGCCGAGGAGATCGGCGAGTTCTTGCAGCATCTTGAAATTCTCGGCTGCCAGCATGCCCCGGCCCCCGCTCACAATGATATTGGCGGCGGCGACGTTGACATTGCCCTCTGAATCCATCGGGATGAGTTCGATGATCTTGGTCAGCAAATCTCCCTCGGACAGTGTCAGCGATTCTTGAATGACCTCGCCGCTTATGTCCTTCGACTTCTCGGGCTTGGGCATGACATAGGGGCGGACCGACGCCATCTGCGGACGCGCCTTCTCGGTCAGGATGGTCGCCATGATGTTCCCGCCAAACGCGGGCCGGGTCTGTTCCAACAACCGGTCCGCCGGGCTGATGCTGAGCCCGGTACAGTCGGCGGTCAGGCCGGTTTTCAACTCGGTCGCCAGTGCCCCAGCCAAATCCCGCCCCAACCCGGTCGCGCCCATCAGCACGATCTCTGGTTTGTACTTTTGAATCAGGGTGACTCCCCCCTGTAAATACGGCCGGGTACGGTAGTGCGACAACTGCGGATCGTCGATTAAATACACACGTTCCGCGCCGTAGGCAAACGCCTCTTCCACGAGGTGGCCAACCTTGTGACCCATGAGGAACGCGCACAACTCCACGCCCAGATCATCCGCCAGTTTCCGACCCGCGCCCAGCAGTTCCCATGAGACTACATGGGCCTTGCCTTCGCTCTGCTCGACAAAAACCCACACGTTCTTCCATTCAGACCCCGCTTCCGCCGTTTCGACTGGTTTATCCAGCCCGGCTTCCTGGAACTGTCTGAGGAGGGCGTACTCTTCCGGTGTATAGTACATCTCGATCGCTTCCGCCGGGCATACTTTGACGCACTTCTGGCAGCCTATGCATTTCGCGGCGACAATGATCGGTTCGCCCGTCTCGGACATCTCGATCGCATCGGTGGGGCAGGCAACGCGGCAGCGTTCCCCACACAGAATACAGCCTTCGGTATATTTCGCGATTCCACGCGGTTTTTTGGGTTTTTTCATCATTCCGTTTCCACTTGATTCAATGGTAATTTTTATTTTTGAATAGGTCTGTTTGTAGGGATAAAATCAATCTTGATCGAATGACACGATGTCCCATTCCTCGATCTTCTGCACCATGGTTTGGACGACTGAGGCTATCTGTTCCCCAGTCGCTTCCACAATCTCTCCCTTATCCCGTTTAGGGGCGAAAATCCGCCGCACCGCCGTGGGCGAACCATTCAGCCCAATCCGGTTGCGGTCCAGTTTCATCACTTCGTTGGACCAGATGGGTATGAGGCGGGTATCCGCGCCCAACCGGCCAGGCACGGTGGGATAGCGGGGCATGTTGATCTCCCGCACCACGGTGATTAAGGCCGGCAACGTCGTTTCCACCACTTCGTAATACGTTTCTAACTTCCGCCGCACCCGCAGGGTCTTGGCGCCTTCATCAATCTCTTGAATTGCGTCAACCAATGTCAACTGAGAGTAGTTTAAGCGGCAGGCGATGCCCGGCCCGACTTGCGCGGTATCCCCGTCGATGGTCTGCATTCCGCAGAACACCAGGTCGACCGGATGATCCTGGGCAATCTTCTTGATCGCTTCGGATAACACAAAACTGGTCGCCAGCGTATCCGCGCCCCCAAACATGCGGTCACTCAGCAGAATGGCGTTATCCGCGCCTATGGCCAACGCTTTCCGCAAGACCGCCTCCGCCGAGGGGGGGCCCATGGAGATTACCGTGACATGTGCGCCATACCGGTCTTTCAAACCCAACGCCGCTTCCACGGCATGAGTGTCAAACGGATTGGTAATGAAGGGAACCCCCTCCCGAATGAGGGTGTTTGTTACGGGATCGATTTGAACCAACGTAGTGTCTGGCACCATTTTGACACAAACAAGAACGTGCATAGCAACCTCGAATTTCTATAGAGTATTCGTTTATTGAACAGGATGATGTACGGAGCAGGCATTGGATTGGTTAAAAATGTGGTCAGGCTCGGATGCCACCCAATGTACTCTTTTGGTGCGAAGACAACGATGCTTGGATAGATTTTATCTTAAATAGAACAAAAAGGGATATCGTATTTCATGAAATGCGATAAACCTATCTTGCTTTCTATCTTATTCTTCGCGAAATATCTAGGGGAGTCCAGCGGTTTTTCGGGTAATTATGTGAGTGTTCGTCTTGGTTATTTAAATATCTTATACTTGGATATTTATTATCCGAATTACTATATTTTTTCGAAAAATCAGATCGGGGAATCTAGGCTAGATTATACAGATATTGGCCTGATTCATTAGGGGCTCGGCTCGGAAATTGACAAAAAAAGAGACTTTCATCCAGCGCGGTTTTTTCTTCGATTGACACTCTCTCGACGGGGGAGTTTCGAGGGGAGAAATGAACGGTGGAGGGATCGAGGACGGGAGGAAGGGAAAAAATCAAAAGGGAGGACAGATTCCCATCCTCCCTTCGCTGGGTTATTCGATTCTCTCTCCCAGACTGGCTGAGGGAGTGGGGTGCAGTTGGGCTGGATCAAAGAACAGATGCCGCTCCAGCCATCGTGCGTCCCGCTCCTCGCTGGCCCGATGATCCAGCATACTTTCCGCCCCATGCGGCCGATCCAGGATTTCACGCCACAGTTGGGACGGCGACGCGCCTTGATCCAGCGTGGTCTGGAGCGCGTTTTTTTCTTTTTCCCGGAGCGCGGCGGGCATGGGGTCCTGGGTATGATCCAGCAAATAAGTTACCAAACCCGTTTGAGCAGTCCCCCCTTGCCGGAACGAAAAATCGAGCACGTGGTTGAGAACAGTGCTGCGCGCTTCTCCGTTGTCCAGCATGGCCAGCCAATCCCTATACTCCGCGGAATCGCGGTCTCGGGTTGGGAACAGGTGTGCCCACAGCCACGATAGATAGTCCGCGTTGGACAAACGGCGTTGATACTCTTCCGAATCCAGAATGGTATCCAACGTCTTTGACGCGGAAAAAGTTTTGTAGTTTCCACAAAATGCCGAATACGCCGCTTCGCTCGGGTTCCGCCCCAGCCAGTAGCGATGTAGTTGGATGAATATTTGGGCTTTGCTTAAAAAGTCTCGATGTTTATAATATATCGGCTGCTTTTCATTCTTGGCATCGATTAGCCAGAATCCCCGCGCGTTCACCCCGTTGGCCTCGGCCTCGTTATCATACATCTGCCAGTACAACACAAACGGGCAGCCCCATTGCAGGGCGGCGGTATAGATTTCCTCGCTCAGCCGCGCTTGCTCCTCCGGGGTGCGCTTGCCCTGATCCAGGGGAAATCCATATTCACCAACAAAGACATCTCGGGGAAAATGGCCGGTCGTCCGCGCCTTGCTCTCGATTGTGTCCAGGGCTTGCAGAAACAACTGGGCGGGGCCTCCGCTGCGGTCAAAGATGGTGTCATACGCCGAATAGGAGACCAAGTCTACTGTAACATTTGGAAGTACGTTGTTTGTAATCGTCTTTCCTCCCTCCATTGCTTTCTTCACCAGATTGACTTCCACATAATGCCAAACCTGGACATTCTCGTGCGCGATCGTGGTGCGTGCGGTTTCCACCGCTTTCTGCCGTATGGCCAGCCAATCGATCATGCCCTGTACCGCGGAATCCGATGGATCCTTCTTCGGATCGTAGTTTCCCAGCAGCCACCAATCCCCCTCCCAATGGCCGAAATAAAAGGATTTTCCGCTTCCGTTGTAGGTTTGTAGGAAATAAGCGGCTAGGTCGTATACCTGCTGGTATTCCCGCTTGGCCTCGGCTTCGCTGAGCCCATCATGCCAATTCGACGCCTGGAACGGATAGA
>JAVFAP010000194.1:0-7360 GCA_034002445.1 bacterium
TGCCGCCCATAAAGGCAAAATCCAACACGGAAACGATCACCGGCAAGCCATGGATCCGACCCCGGCCCGAGACACAGGCTTCGTTGCGCCCCGTTTTTTCCTGGGCTTGGACGAGTTTTTTCTCGTACCCATCAAAGTCGAGGGGGTTTTTGGATGCGAGGGTGGCGTCGAATTCCTCGAAGGAATTCTCGTCCAAAAGGGAAAGGACCCGTTCTTCCACGGGAAGAACATAATAAAACCCGCATTTGGGACAAATATACTGATTGCGGGTTATCTCTTTATTGGTTATATATTCACCACAACTATCACACGTCCGCCAGACACCTTCCGGCATCGTCTTTTTCTTATCTATCTTGGTGATAGAGGTGAATTTCTTTTTGTTTTTAAACCAGACCACGTTTAACCTCCAGGGTCGTTTTTCGAGAATTGGATCGAAAAAATTATACGTCTTTACCGTGATTTATCAATCACTATTTACAAAATTCTTACGCCAGGCGAACCAAATTCCAATCATTCTCCCGGCGCACAGCTCGACATTCCCCTCGGATGAGGGGAAGGACATGGTTATTTTACTTCTTATTCCTGCGCATCCAATGGGGAACGCGCGCTGCCATGCAAGATCTCAACGATGGGTTTAACGAATTTGGCGGCCATGCGGTCATGCATGAAGTTTGTTTCCTCGATCAGTTGCACGATAGCGCTGCCAATCACCACGCCATCGGCAAAGCGGGAAATCTCTTGCGCCTGCTGCGCGTTCGACACCCCAAAGCCAACGGCGATGGGGAGATCGGTATAGCGGCGAATCCGGGCCAGATTATCTTCCAAATCCTCGGCCACGCTCTTTTGTGTCCCCGTGATCCCCGTGCGGGAGACATAATAGATAAAGCCTTTGGCCACGCTGGCAATCCGCTCGATCCGGTCATCCGTACTGGTGGGGGCGATCAAAAAGATCATCGCCAGGCCCTGCGCGTCCAGCGCCTCGAGGAAGGGCCCTGCTTCTTCCACTGGCAGATCGGGGACAATCACCCCATCCAACCCCACTCGGGCCGCGTCCTGCGCGAATTTTTCCAATCCATAACTCAAAAACAGGTTGTAATAGGTCATGATGATCAGAGGCGTATCCACATACACCCGCATGGATTCGACCGAATCCAGCAGGCTGGTCAGGGTCACCCCTTGCCGGATCGCCCGCAAGCCCGCCCGCTGAATTACCGGACCATCCGCCAATGGATCAGAAAATGGCATGCCTAATTCTATCACATCCACCCCGATCCCCGATAGGGACCGGACAATTTTTTCCGTCGAGCCCAAATCCGGATCCCCCGCCATAATATAGGGAACCAACACCTTCCCACCTTGCGCCAGGCGGGAGCGGAAGGCTTCGGTAATGGCATTGGCGCCACGCTGCAGTTTCATCTCGCTCATTCCACCACTCCTTTTAAATGGCCAATCGCCGCTTCCACATCCTTATCACCTCGACCCGACAGGTTGACCACGATCACTTGGTCTTTCGCCAAGGTGGGGGCCAATTTCAGCGTATACGCAATCGCATGGGACGATTCCAAGGCGGGGATAATCCCCTCGGTCCGAGACAGGCGAACAAACGCGTCCAAGGCTTCCTGGTCCGTGATCGCCACATACTCGGCGCGTCCTGAGTCTTTGTAGAAACTGTGTTCCGGCCCCACGCCAGGGTAATCCAAACCCGCGGAAATGGAGTGGACTGGGGAAATCTGACCATCCTTCTCCTGGATCAGATAACTGAGATTGCCGTGCAGCACACCCGGCTGCCCCGCGCAAAGAGACGCGGCATGCTTGCCTGTCTCGATCCCGTACCCTGCGGCTTCCACCCCAATAAATCGAACCGGATCGTCATAGAAGGGATGAAACAACCCCATGGCATTACTGCCACCGCCGACACAGGCGATACAGTAATCCGGCAGTTTGCCGGCTTGTTCCATAATTTGCCGCTTGGCTTCTTCGCCGATGACGGCCTGAAAATCACGGACCATCTTGGGGTAGGGATGCGGTCCCGCCACCGTGCCGATCACGTAGAAGGTACTACGTACATTGGTAACCCAGTCGCGCAGAGCTTCGTTCATGGCATCCTTGAGGGTCATCGCCCCGCTGGTCACCGGGATGACCGTGGCGCCCAGCAATTTCATGCGGAACACATTGAGCCGCTGGCGCACGGTATCTTCCTCGCCCATATAGACCAAGCATTCCAGCCCAAAGAGGGCGGAAGCGGTCGCGGTCGCGACCCCATGCTGTCCTGCCCCGGTTTCGGCGATGATCCGTTTTTTCCCCATAAAGTTCGCCAGAAGCACCTGGCCAATGGTATTGTTGATTTTATGCGCGCCGGTATGGGTGAGGTCTTCCCGCTTGAGATAAATCTGCGCCCCCCCCAGTTCTTCCGATAGCCGCCGGGCATGGTAGAGAGGCGTTGGGCGGCCAACATAATCCCGCAACAACGCTTGCCGGTCGGCAAGAAACCTCGGATCGGCCATCGCTTTTTGATAGGCTTCTTCCAGTTCGGCCAACGCGGGCATTAAGGTTTCAGGCACAAAGCGCCCCCCATAATTGCCGAACCGGCCATTGAGATCGGGTAAAGCATTTGGAGTCATAATTTTAGATACCACCATCTAAACACTCCCACGCCCCCACCCAGGCCATTCGGGGACGAAGATAGGCGCGCAGGAATCGAACACCGTGAATGATTCAAACCAAAATCATTAAATTATTGTAAACCACTATCCATTT
This sequence comes from bacterium, assembly GCA_034002445.1. Taxonomy (GTDB): domain Bacteria; phylum Hinthialibacterota; class Hinthialibacteria; order Hinthialibacterales; family Hinthialibacteraceae; genus JAVFAP01. The sequence continues at coordinate 2,758 of JAVFAP010000194.1, forward strand.
TATTTTCTCTTCGAAACGGGATGGGTCAAGGTGAAGATTGGCCCACCCGCCTTCACCCCCCAGAGAGAGGGAACCAGACCAGCCCAAGGGAAGCGAGCCATTTCCCCGTGCCAAGTGGAGAAGCGCACCTTGAACCCAAGAGCAAAGTTCGATGAAATGGTGGGTAATCCCTATTTTGGAAAGGATCACTTATGAAACGCCTCTCTTTATATGCCAGTCTGTTGGCCATGGCCCTGCTCGCCTCCAGCCCGGCGCTGGATGCGCAGGAATGGATTTCCCTCTTCGATGGCAAGACACTCAACGGATGGAAAGCCAACGAAGACCCCGCCTGTTTCAGCGTCGTCGATGGCGCCATCAAGGCGAACGGCGACCGTTGCCACCTCTTTTATGTCGGTGATGGCGAAGCGGATTTTAAAAACTTTGAGTTCGAGGCCGAAGTCATGGCCGAGCCAGGCGCCAATTCCGGCATCTTCATCCATACCCGTTTTCAAGAATCCGGCTGGCCCAACCAGGGTTACGAAGTGCAGGTGGATAACAGCCAGCCCTTACACAACGGCTATAAGGAATTGAAGAAGACTGGCAGTTTGTATGGCATCCGCAACGTCTACAAGCAGTTCATCGCGGATAACGAATGGTTCAAACTGAGGGTGGTCGTGAAGGGCAAGCAGGTCCAGATCGATCTCAACTCCATGCGGGTGGTGGATTACACCGAGCCCGAAACCCCTTACCGGCCCGGGCATACAGCGCAGTGGGTACTCTCCCACGGGACCTTCGCCCTGCAGAGCCACGACCCCGACAGCACAGTTTATTTCAAGAACCTGCGCGTGAAACCCCTACCGGACACTCTGGACATCCCCGCCGCGCCGCAAGCGAACGTGGACGATATTTATAAACAGATCATCGAACTGGGAATCCAAAATTTCCCCGTCCTCGATCTGCACAGCCACCTCAAAGGCGAGCTAACCTTGGCGGATCTTCTGGAAAAATCGTATAAAGACGGGATCTTCTACGGTGTCGCGTTAAACTGCGGCAAGGGATTCCCCACCGAAACGGACGAGGGGATCCAAAAATACATGGCGGAAATGAAGGATCAGCCCCTCTTTATCGGCATGCAGGCGGAAGGGCGGGAATGGGTGGACATGTTCTCCAAGGAAACAATTGCCTTGTTCGACTATGTTTTTACCGATTCCATGACCTTCTTCGACAATCAAGGCCGCCGCACCCGGCTGTGGATTCCAGAGGAAGTGTACATCGATGACAAGCAACAGTTCATGGACATGCTGGTAGAAAAAACCGTGGAAATTCTCAATACCGAACCCATCAACATCTACGTCAACCCCACCTTCCTCCCCGAGGTCATCGCGGCGGAATATGACCACCTATGGACCGAAGCACGGATGCAAAAAGTCATCGACGCGGCGGTAAAGAATCACATCGCCATCGAGATCAATTCCCGCTTCCAAGTTCCCAGCGTCGCTTTTGTGAAACTGGCGAAACAAGCGGGGTGCAAATTCACCCTTGGCACCAATAACGGCGGCAAGGATGACCTAGGCCGCTTGGAATACAGCCTTCAAGTGGTGAAAGAATGCAAACTCGGCTGGAGTGACATGTACGTGCCTGAAAAGAAATAACCTGCTTGACACCCCCCCACCCCATGCCGCTGGCTCCAACTCCGGCGGCATGGGGCGATTGCCAATCTCCCCCGTCCTCTTTTTCCGCTTTCGTGTTTTGGTGGTTCTTATTCGCAAAATGGCGATCCCCGTCCCCCATTTCTTTCTACAATAGTCCCATCCAGCGAATCAATTCTTGATTCGCTGGAATGAAATGTATTTTCCGTTATGATGGATTTGTATTGAGGGGTGCAGAATGAACTTCCTATTTGACCCCCCGCCTAAAGCAAGAACCACTACATCACGATAACAGCGCCATGTAACGGAAAACATCTTCAATACAATCTCAACCCGTCAATGAAAGGAGAAGGCAAGCAGGACCCCGTTTTAGCCCGATTCTCACCACAATCACCAATATCCATACGGAGGAAAACATGAAGAACAAACTTGTATTTGCCAGCATCATACTACTGAGTCTGCCCCTGTTCGCGGGCGCCGATGTCGGGATTTTCCCGCATCAAACCGCGATCGGAACCGATGCCCAGGGCTCCGCGACCTTCAGCAATGGCACCTATACCGTCAAGGCGAAAAGCGGCGACATATGGGGTTACAACGATAGTTTTTATTTCGTGTACAAAGAGATGACCGGAGATTTCACCATCCGGGTTAAAGCCGATAACGTGCGGGGTGAAGGCAACGAAACCTGGATCAAGACCGGCGTCATGGTCCGCGATTCGCTGGAAGTCAACGCCCCCTACGCCATGGCTTGGATTCGTTCCGCCGGGGATCATAATTTTCGCCCTGGTTTCCGCAATACCCTGGGCGCCCATGCGGCCGAACAAGGGGACTGGATCAACGGCCAGTATCACGAAAATCCCCAGATGCTGGGTGAGATGGAACTCTCCCGAATCGGTTCCCTCTTCATCTGGTACTACGTTGACCCTAACGGAAACCGGATCCTGCACTCGACCCGAAACATGCCTTCCATCCAAGACCCCGTCTACGTAGGGCTGTCCCTCTGTTCCAACAACACGAATGGGGAAACGACAAGCACCTATACCAATCTGCAGCTGACCGAACTCCCCGTCCGGACCGAACGCCATCTTGGCGCCACATTCAAGCGAGGCTTTTTGCCCAGCGAAGAAGTGACCGTCACCTTGCATTTCCAAAACAGTGGGGCGGAACACCCCAGCCAGATTACCGAAACCTTCCCGGAAGGATTTACCGTTTTGGACGCCGGGGGCGGCAGCGTCAGCGGGCAAAGCATTACCTGGAACCACACCATCCCTGCCGGGCAGTCCACTCTCGCTTATACGTTGCGGGCCCCCGCCGACTACCTCAATCCTGGTATACCGCGTGAATTCCGCTGGCACGGTTTTGAGCATGATGTCTTCATCGCGGGGGACACCTCAGCCAGCCTCATCTTCGCGGAACCGTATGGGCAGTTCTCCTGGCACGGGGATATCGGAGATGTCGAAACCCGGGGCTCGGTCGATTTTGATCCCACCACCGGGATGTACCGGATCGACGCCAGCGGGAACGACGTCTGGAACGAATACGACGAATTCCATTATGTCTTCAACCAAGTCTCGGGCTCGTTCCGCATGAAAGCCAAAGTCACATGGATCGAAGGTATCCACGATTGGACCATGGCCGGGATCATGATCCGGGACAACCTCAGCCCGGGTTCTCCCCATGCCACCATCCGCGCCCGGCATATCGGGCTGGATGGGCAAGCGGCCTGGCGGCTTTCCCAGGACCAAGTCAGTTCGGAATCCCCCAACGGCCTAATTGCGGGCCCCTGGAGCGCCAATCCACGGTATGAAGGCGAGTTGGAAATCGAAAAAATCGGGAATACCGTAAATTACTATTACTATGATCTCGCGGGGCAACGCGTCTTGATGCACAGTTTGGATGTTCGCCAATCGCTTTCGGACACGGTGTATGTCGGTCTGATGTCCCTGTCCCATATCGATGGGAATCCTGTCCTGAATGAGATCGAAGGGGTGGAATTCCAGGCCCTCGCCATGGATGCCACCGCCAGCCGAACCTTGGCTGGCCGGTACTTTGCTTCTGGTGAGTCCACCGAGCCCATCACAATCGATGTGTCCATCCGCAGTGGCTCGCCCATTCTAACCGAAACCGTTCCCCTAGGCTGGATGATTCAGAGCGCGAACGCGAATCAGGGCACGGTTACAGTGGATGGAACACAACTCGTTTGGAATTTGCAGGGGATCACAGGAGACGCCCAGTGTACCTACACGCTCTTGGCGCCTGACACAGTGAAAGAAAGTATCCGGATTGTTGGCTTTATGAGTGATGGGACCGACCAGTTTGCAATCAGTGGCACCGACACCTTGCTGATTCAGGGCGGGAACGAGGCCGAATGTCCCTTCATCGACCGGGCGATTACCTTGGATGGCATACTCGACCCAGCCGAATGGGAAGGCGCGTATACTGTGGAATATGACCGCGAGAATAATTTGCCCCCCGGTCATTTGATTTTTGGTGTTCTGAAACCCAATGCAGAATCCAATACCAAGGCCTATTTCTTCCAGGATGCGGAACACATCTATCTGGGTTTGCAAGTCACCGATCTGGATATCAATCCCGACCTGACCAATGTGTGGGAAGCGGATGGAGTGGAAGTATCCTGGAACGGGACCTTCTCACGAGGGGATACTTTTACCGCCGACCGGGAGAATTTCCAGACCATTGTCACCGCCGATGGCAGCCGGGCAATTGGCCAATTTGTCCCCACCATCCAACCCCTGCCTACAGGGGAAGGGTATTTTTCGCAGGATGGCCAGGTGTGGAACTTTGGTGGCCGGATTAACCCCGATGGGCAAGGGTACGGCACGGAATACACCCTGAAAAAGGCCGAGATTCTGAATCCGCTGGATATCCAAAAGATCGGCTTCTCGTTAAGCACCAATGACGCAATTGCCTCCAAAATCCGGGAATCCCGTTATGCGCTCTGGATGATCAACGCC
>JAVFAP010000195.1:0-7328 GCA_034002445.1 bacterium
AGGGATGAAGCGGCGGCGGCAGCACGAGGACGGCCAATGGAAGGTGTACTTCCCCCGCTGGCCCAAAACCCAGGATGGCGCGTATTGGTACAAAACCGATACCAGTTCGGACGAACTGGACGGTCACTATTTCTTCTACCCCATCTACTATGATCTTGTGGCCGAAACGCCGGAAGAAAAAGAGCAAGTACGCGAGATTGTCCGCAACCTCACCGATCACCTCATCCGCAACGAGTTTTGCCTTGTCGATCATGACGGCACCCCAACCCGCTGGGGCTACTACAGCCCCTCGGTTCTCAACCAGGATTTCAACTGGTACGTGGAGCGGGGCCTCAAGTCCCTCAGTATCCTTTCCTACCTTACCGTGGCTCAGCATATCACCGGCGACGCGGCCTACGGGCGCGTCATTGACGAATTGATCCAAAAGCATTACTACGCCATTAACGCCATGGTCACCAAGATGCAGCGGGGCTTTGGCAGCGGCAATCAGTCCGATGACGAGATGGCGGTCATGTGTTATTTCAACCTGGTCCGCTATACCCCGGACGAGCACCTGCGCAAGCAATTTCTGCTTTCCTTCTATCAGTATTGGCTGCTGCTCCGCCGCGAGATGAACCCCTTCTTCCACACCTGCTACGCGGTGTGTGGATTGAACCAAGAGTACCAGGATTCGTGGGGGACTTACGATCTCTCCCCCTGGCCTGGCTGGCTGGAGGATTCAGCCGCGACCCTGACCGGCTTCCCCTTGGACCGTGTCGACTGGCGTCATACCAACAGCCACCGCCTGGACCTGATTCTCTTGCCGCTGGATAGCGAGATCGAACTGGACCAGCGCACGTTGCGCAAGCGTGGCTACAAGGTCAATGGCAAGGTGCTGCCCGTGCAGGAGCGGCATTTCAACCACTACAACCACGATCCCTGGGCCTTCGATACCGGCGGTAACGGCCACGGCCTGGCCAGCGTCACCGTCTACCTGCTTCCCTACTACATGGGCTTATACTACGGATTTATCGAGTGAGAAGACAGGCACCGTGTTGTACCCGAACCAATCGTAACGAAAAAACAAATGGAACTCTGGAGGAAAATCACCATGAAAACACGGCCATTAGGAACATCGGGGATCGAAACTTCGGTCATCGGACTGGGAACATGGGTTCTTGGCGGCGATGATTGTTGGGGTGCCAACCCCGATGACGCGGAAGCGGTACGCACCATTCAGGCCTCGCTGGACGCGGGGATCAACTTGATCGACACCGCTCCCGCCTACGGGTTTGGACATAGCGAAGAGGTGGTGGGCAAGGCGATCCAGGGCCGGCGCGAGCAGGCGGTTATCGCCACCAAGTGCGGCCTCTGGTGGGACGGCGAGCGGGGCTCGTTCTTCTGCGAATACAGTGGCAAACCCATGTACCGCTGCGTGGAAGCGGTTTCGATTCAGGAAGAGGTCGAGCGCAGCCTCGAGCGCCTGGGAGTGGATGCCATCGATCTGTACCAGGTCCACTGGCCGGCCATCCCCCCCAGGAAAACACCGATCGAAGAAACCATGGGCTGCCTGATGGCGCTGAAGGACCAAGGCAAAATCCGCGCCATCGGTGTCTCCAATGTCAGTCTGGAAGAAATGAAAGAGTACAATCTGTACGGTGTCGTGGATACCAACCAGCCCCGCTACAGCATGCTTTACCGCGGCATTGAAGAAGAAATCCTGCCCTACTGCGCCGCGCATCAAATTTCCACCCTGGCCTACATGCCCCTGGAACAAGGGCTGCTTACCGGGAAGGTTGGCGTGGACCGAAAATTCAAGGAAAATGAATTCCGCAGCAATCCCGATTGGAATCCATGGTTCACCCGGGAAAACCGACAGCGCATTCTGACCATGCTGCAAGGCTGGAGCGACCTGCTGGAAACCTACCAATGCACGGTGGCGCAATTGGCAATCGCCTGGACTATCAGCCAGCCCGGCGTAACCCATGCCCTTTGTGGCGCCCGCCGTGTCGAGCAAACCCTAGAAAACGCCAAGGCGGGTACCATCGAACTGCGGAAAGAAGACATCGCCCGTATCCGCCGCGACGCCGAATCCCTTGGCACCCCCTGACCACGCATCGCCAAACCCCAGGATGGGCACAATCCATACCCCCATCCTGGGGCTTCTGCCCTCATCCCTACATTCCAAACCATCATCTTGCCGCTACCCAGCCCACCCCCTCATCAACGAAGTAAAAAATAACATCAACGTCGCCTCCAGTCTCAATTTCTGTGGTGCCTGGTGGTAAAATCTATCAAATCTAGTTTATCTTGGTTTTCCCGTTGGCCTGTGCAGGTAAGGTGAGGTAGCAAAATTGCGATCTGGAAAATCTGGCCATGGGTTGATCCGGCAGAAGATCCCCCACTCTGGGCGGCAAGAGAGTTCTTTGACAATTTGATCTAAAACTTGCACATTTGTTTGGATTGAAGGATACCAAACTGGTGGGGTTGTGCTGCCGCTCCAGCATTCCATCCGCTTGTGCGGGTTCCCCGCTTCGCTATCCCAGAGACGCGCTTTCAGCGCATGATGGCAAAATGGGTGGGAGTGGTCACGGAGGATGAATTTGGTGCGGCATGATGGTGGGCTACTCTCGCTTCGCTCGTTTTGATCCCACCCTACGCGCTCTTCCGTATCTATTAAATTTATTTGTATCATCTTGATCGAAAATACCGAATCGTGTAAAAAAAACAAGGCTATTAGAATCATTCCCAATTTATTTTATGTAAAATGGGTACCAAGAGGTGTAGGCCTGTCATGGAAAAATCCACACATAACAAAATAAAATGGTTTACTTTGATTTTTGGGTGGTCATGCTGGATTACCGCCATTTATTACATGAGACCTATGCTCATTATTGTGGGATTAATACCGTATTTTATTCACAACAGGTTTCGATAAAATTAGTCCGTAGGGTGGGCTCAAAGCGAGCGTAGCGAGTGTAGCCCATCAGGGTAACTGTGTAGGTTTGATGAGCTCTTCCCTTGGGAAGGATATGATTTTTTTCTGGAAGAAGCACATTTCGGCACAATCTGGAATAGCAAGTACGCCTACATGAACCAGTCGCCGGCGATTGGTTTGACAGATACGCGTTCTGTCTCTCATTAACATCAGGGATGGAATGGTGAACTGATCACAAAAAAGAAATGGGTAAGTCCAACGGTGGGTTACGCGGGTTTGGTTCCTGTGTAACCCACCCTGCAGTTGATTTTCCCCATCCCCGTCTTATTGCAACGCGGGGGGGGGAATGGCTTCGCCCTGCCGCTGGGCCAGCCGTTCCGACGGGCTATAACTACCGTAGAAGGACGCGTTCCCGTCCAGCCATAAAAAGATGGCTTTCCACTCGGCCTCGCTCAACTCGATTCGATTCTGCCAGCGGTGTTCCTCCAGGATTCTGGTCAGGGGGCTGACCGAGGCAGGCATTTGGCCGGGAAGGGTGGTGATGGGGCGGATGGTAGCGTCACCCCATTCATACCAACGCACATAGGGCCGCAGCTGCCCATAGGCCAGGGTGAATCCATCCTCGGTGGGCTGGCTTCTCAGGTTGAGGGGATGCGCGTCGCCATTGTGGCATTGGATGCAGTGGGCTTCGAGTACCGGCTGCACCAAGCGTGGGAAACTCCACGGCTTGCTGCCGTCCAACCCGGCGGCGATGACCGAGGGCGGGCGCTGAAAGGCTTGCAAGCGCTGGGTGTTCTGCACCGTGCCCCGGGACTCATGACAGCCTACACAACCCCGGCGTTCGCCCGGTTGCAGATAGGTGATACTGCGCATCCCATGGATGGCACGGCCGCTGGCATCCACGCTTTGAAACGCCAACGGCACGTTCGCGGGCGCGCGGAAATAAGCGGACCCATCCGGCTCCACCGGCACCTCCCCTAATAGCATTCGTGCCGATTCGGCATTGGCGTAACCGATTCGCGGCTGGTTGGCCACATGGGTTTCACTCTTGGGTAATATCTGAAAAATGCGCAGACTCTGGACCGGATTGGTGGTATCCGTTCCATAGAGAGTGTTATAAATATTGGAGAGCATGAATTCTCCTTCTTCCCCCAACTGCGGATCCCGCTGTGAGGGGATGGCGGGCGGCACGGGCCGAGGTGCTAGGGGAATGGGGTACATCGCGGATATACCCGGCTCGCGGAAGAGCAGTTCCATCGTGCCGAACCGGTCCAGCAGGTAGAGCCCAGTTTCGGTATCCGATGCCACATTGGGGCCCATGCCCGGCAGAGGATCGAAACTGAAGGAGACAAGATAAAAATCTTCCGAGAGCGGCCAGGGGCTATGGAAATACGAATCCGGCCACCCCTCCTCGGTTTCGGGGAAACAGACCGACGGGGTAACCCGCTCGATGGAGCCCAAATCATCCTCGCCGGTTTGCGGATCCAGCGCCACGCGCTCGGGATCGACCATCACCAGCGAGCCGCCAACATCGGCATGATGGGCCCCCGCGACAAACATCACCTTGCGGGAATGGGGGATGGGGTGGGGCTGGTAGCACGCGTTGATGCGCTGGGTATAACTCCCGAAGAGATGGATGGGATTGGTCCCATCCGGATTGCTGATCCACAAGCCGTGGAAATGCGCGGCCGAGCGGTCGACATAATCCCAGCGGGTATAGACGATCCGGCCATCATTGAGAACCTGCGGGTGCCATTCGTTGGTTTCGTGGAACGAAAGAGTCTGGATCGCTCCGCCATCCGCGTTCATCCGGTGCAGGGTATAGGTGGCCAGTGGCTCCCAGGGATTATGGCAGCGGCCAAAGCCCCCTCGGCGGGTTGACATGAAGGCCAAGCCCCCATCGGGGAGAGGGCAGGGATCGAAATCATCGAAATGCTCATCCGTGAGTTGAACCAATCCCGAGCCATCGGGTTTAACCTGGTAGAGATGAAAACCCCGGCGCTCCGGGGAATCATATTCCGGCTTCTGGGGCGCGCGTTCGGCGAATGCGAAATAGACCGTCTGGGCGTCATAAGCAAGAGCCAGGGTGGTAAAATTGCCCTTGGGTAACCGGTCTTGGATCAGATCGGTATGTTCGAACGAATACCCCGGCTTCTCCAAACGGTACACCCCGCCGCCCGCGATATCTCCATAATCATAAAAATACCCAAGATATTCGTGCAGCATCTGACAGATGAAGCGATGGCGTTTCATAAACACCAAGGGAGTGGATGGAAGGAGGGGATTGCGGAGCGCGGTCTCGCGGTTCAGCCAGCGGATGGCGTGATATAACGCCAGGCGTTCGCTGCCGGATCGGGTTTCGATCTCAAGGGCTTGTTCTTGGTACTGCGTCAGGGTTTGGTTGGCATTGGATAGATCCAGAGGCTGGGGAGCGGCACTCAGAGCCTGAAACAGCGCGGTTGTCCGCGCCAGGGCGTCGGCGATCGCGGTGGGATCGCTGGGCTGGCGGCCCAGGCGCTCTTCCTGCTGGGCCCAATCCGCCTCGATCACTTGCTGGAAGGCCGCATCTTCCGCATTCCCGATCACTCCCCACCCCAACGCCAAAACTACGATTAACCCGATGTGCATTACAATACGAATCACGTCGCCTCGCATGGTCCTCTCCTCACTGCCTCGATAAGGTTGGCTTCAATGTACAATAAAACCGGCAAAAGAGGAATATGGGGAATCGCGCTCGGTGAAACAAAAAACAGAGTTTCGCATTTCGGTCTCGGGCAGATTACAAGCCGGTCGGCTTCCCCTATAATGGCAACGCATGGAATTTACGGGACAATCGATTAGAAAGGGAGATTGCAATGCAGAATTGTGTGAACCGGCGGAACTTTGTCCAGACCCTAGCGGGTGCGGCGGCGCTTTCCGCCCTGCCCCTGGGCAGTCAGGGCACGGACCGTAGGCGTCCCAACATTGTGTTGATTTATGTAGATGACCTGGGGTATGGTGATGTGGGCTGCTATGGCGCGGTGAAAGTCGCCACGCCGCACATCGACGCGCTGGCCGCCAAAAGCATCCGCTTCACCAATGCCCACGCACCTTCCGCGACCTGCACCCCCTCACGCTACGCCCTGCTGACCGGCGAATATGCGTGGCGGCAAAAAGGGACCGGGGTTTTGCCAGGCGACGCGCGCTTGATTATCGAACCGGGCCGGACAACCCTACCCAGACTGCTGAAGCAGGCCGGGTACACGACAGGTGTCGTCGGGAAATGGCACCTGGGCTTGGGCAATGGCAATGTGGATTGGAACCAGGAGATCTCCCCCGGCCCGTTGGAGATCGGCTTTGACTACAGTTATTTGATCCCTGCCACCGGCGACAGGGTTCCCTGTGTGTATGTGGAAAACCGCCGGGTGGTGGGCTTCGATCCCAACGACCCCATTACTGTCAGTTACAAAACAAAAATCGGGGATCGGCCTACAGGGAAGGAAAACCCAGACCAGCTGAAGATGCATCCCAGCCATGGGCACGATCAAACCATCGTTAACGGCATCAGCCGCATTGGCTTCATGCAGGGTGGCGAAAGCGCCCTGTGGGTGGATGAAGACATGGCGGATAGGATCACCGGCAAAGCCAAGGATTTTATCCACCGCAACCAAGACCATCCCTTCTTCCTCTATTTCGCGACACATGATATCCACGTGCCTCGGGTTCCCCATTCCCGCTTTGCCGGCGTTAGCGGCATGGGTCCGCGCGGCGACGCCATTGTGCAGTTGGATTGGTGTGTGGGGCAAATCACCGATATCTTAGAAAAAACCGGGCTGGCGGATAACACCATTGTCATCTTCACCAGTGATAATGGACCGGTCGTCGATGACGGCTACAAGGATCAAGCAGTGGAACTTCTGGGTGGTCACGCTCCGGCGGGTCCCCTGCGCGGGGGCAAGTACAGCGCCTTCGAAGCGGGAACCCGGGTGCCGCTGCTCATCCACTGGCCAGGCCAAGAAAAAGCGATGAACTCGGACGCCCTAGTCTGCCAGATCGATTTTCTGGCTTCGTTTGCCGCCCTGACCCGGCAATCGCTGCCGCCAGAAGCGGCCCCCGATAGCCTCGCCAACCTCCCCGCTTTGCGGGGCCGGTCGGCTACCGGCCGGGATCACCTGGTCGAACATGCGGGCACGCTCTCCCTGATCGAAGGCGATTGGAAATATATACCCCCCAGCAAGGGCGCCAAGTGGTTGGCTAATGTCAGTATCGAATCTGGCCGGGACACGGTCCCCCAATTATACAACCTTAAAGAAGATCGGTATGAAGAACCAACCTGGCGGAACAAGACCCCGAACGCGTCCGAGCCATGGCTTCCCGATTGGCAGCCATCCAAGCCGCCGGCCGGACCCGGTAAAAGCAGTGGATAGTGGAT
>JAVFAP010000196.1:0-7302 GCA_034002445.1 bacterium
CCGGGCGGGGCGCAGGAGTCTCTTGGGGCGCTGGGGCTTTTGGGGAGGCCGACAGTGTTTCTGTTTGCGGTTGGGTTTGTCGGGGCGCAGAGCCTGGATCGACTTCTTTCTCGCTACGAGTTGGGACCGGTGATGACACTGTTGCAGGGGAGGCAGGCGCGGTGGAAGATTGCGCGAGTTCCTCGGCAAGAGTGTCGAGAGTGGCGAGTGCGGCGTCGTCCGGTGTATCCGGGCTGGTTTCGCGGGCCGCGAGTTGACGGAGTTTTTCAGCCTGATCAGGAATGTGTTTCATCGTTCGTTTCCATGCTGCGGGACGATTCGCTGAGATCGGCCGCACCGATCGCGGTGGAAGCGGCTTCGTTGCGTTTCTTCTCCACGGCGGGAGGTAACACGGCGGAGCCTCGTGTCTCGGCACGCGGCAGCAGCGGTTTTTGCATCAGCAGTTTGGCGATGCGCTCTGGCCGGGCGATTTCGATGTCTTCGGGGACGTTCTGGCCTGTGGTCAGGTACGAGATGGGGATCTTGTACTTGATCAGGATGTTGAGAATGGCTCCATAAGTGGTGGATTCGTCTATCTTTGAGAAGATGATGCGCGCGGGTTTGATTTCCTTGAAATGCTCAATGATATCCACCATGTCGTTATACTTGGTGGTGGTGGAAAGGACCAGGTGCACTTCCGGGTCTTCGCAGGCCTCGACGATGGATGCCAGGGTGGACATCTGGGGCATGTTGCGCTGGCAGCAGCCGGCGGTGTCGAAGAGCAGCAGGTGATCTTGCTGGTGCTTGGCCAGCGCTTGTTTGACTTCTTCCGGAGAATACGTTACTTCCAACTCCACCCCCAATATTTCGGAGTATTTTTGTAGTTGTTCGACGGCGGCCAGGCGGTAGAGATCCGCTGTGATAAAACTGATCTTGGGCTTGATCTCCAGCTTGGGATTATAGCGGTATTGGGCGGAAATTTTTGCCAAGGTGGTGGTTTTACCGACGCCTGTGGGGCCGACCAGCATGATGAGTTTGGGGCTGGGGGCATCTGGGTCCAACTGGGCGGGGGGGGCCACAGGCAGTTGAGAGAGCAGCCAGGATTGCAACGTGGCCCAGATCTCATCCTTCTCCCCGGTGGTTTCGTGGATATGGTTGGCGATGGAGAGGGCCAGTTTTTCATCCACATCCTGCTCCAGCAGATGGTTGTACAGTTCCCTGGTGCGGCTGGGGACGGGAGAAAGACTGCCAGAAACCAGGGCAGGGGTAATCTTTTCCAGCAGACCGGAAAGATGGGTGAGTTGGCTCTCCATCTTTTCCAGGCGCTCTTCCAGGCGTTTTTCACGTTGGGTGGGTTCGGGTTTGAGGGCTGGGGCCGTTTCCATCGTCTCTGGCTTGGGTGGAGCCGCCGGTTTGTTGAACAGATTGGGCATGCCCGGGATATTTTGGAGGGATTGGGCCATTTCCTGCCGTTTCTTCTCCAGGCGCTTTTCTTCCTCCAGTTTTTGGGAGAGGACCAGAAGGGGGTTGCCTTCTGATTCAGCCGCCGCGCTGCCCACCTGAAAATCCACGCTTTTGCCCAGGGTACGGGTGCCGGGCAGGGAAGAAGAAGGCATCGCAGGGGCCTTGCGCTGCAGGGCGGGATCGTCTTTGGGGTCGACGGCGGCTGTCACCTCCACACCGCGCCCCATGAAGAAGCCGACCAATCCCTTGCCGAGGTCCCGAGTATGCAGAATAACCGCGTTGGGGCCGAGATCGGCTTTGACCATTTTCATGGCTTCCGCCATGCTCTTAGCTTGGAACTTTTTCACCCTCACCTTGCAACCTCACTGTCGCTATGCGTGTTACGGGCGCTTCGGGCGCCACCTCGTTGTAGGATAAGACGATCAAGTTGGGGACTCGCCGTTCGGTTAATCTGCGTAAATGCGCGCGAATTTGGGGCGAGGTCAGGATCAAGGGGATGTATCCCGCCATGATCGCGGTGTGGGCTTCGATCTCGATGGAAGAAATTACCCGTTCCGCATAGGCGGGATTGGTGGCCATGATTCCTGCCGCGCCGCCGCGCTGCATGCCTTCCATGATCTGGGCTTCGATATTGGGGTCAATGGTGATGACCGGAAGATGTCCTGTTTCATCAATATACAAGTTGGTAATGATTCGTGCCAGGTTCATCCGGCAATATTCCGTGATGGTTTCGGGATTCATCTGGGCCGGGCCGGCATAATCAGCGATGGCCTCGAAAATGAGTTCCAGGTTGCGGATGGGGATTCGCTCGCGAAGAAGGTTTTGCAGGACTTTTTGGATAACGCCGATTTTGACCTGGGCGACATCGGTGAGTTCGCTGACCAGCACGGCATTGCGTTCCTTGAGGTTATCCACAAGCTGCTGGACTTCTTGCCGCCCGAGCAGTTCATGCGCATGGGTTTTGATGATCTCGGTCAGGTGGGTGGCCAGAACCGCAGGGGGCTGCACCACGCTGTAGCCCGCCATCTCGGCGCGCGAGCGTTCGCTTGTCTCGATCCACTTGGCGGGGGTTCCGAAGGCGGGCTCGGAGGTTTTGATGCCAGGGATTTCGTCTTCTTCCTTCATATCGGGTTTCATGGCGAGAAGACGGTCAGGGCGGATTTCCCCTTCCGCCACCTTGATGCCGCGTATCCGGATGTGGTATTGCCGGGGGCCAAGCTGCATGTTATCGCGGATGCGGATGGGGGGGACGATGATCCCCAGCTCCACCGCGGTTTGCCGGCGGATTACCGTGATGCGGTCGAGCAGGTCGCCGCCCTGTTCGGTATCGACGATGGGGATGAGCCCGAAGCCGATTTCAATTTCCATGGGATCGACTTCGAGCAAGGATTCCACATGTTCGGGTTCGGGAGGTGCCGCGCTGACGGCCTCGCGGGCTTCGGCTTCTTCACGGAGGCTTTGCTTACGGTCGATCCGCTGCACCTGCCAGGCGCCGAAGCCCAGGAGCGAGGCCAGCCCGGCGAAAGGCATGATGATGCCTGGCTCGAAGGCAATCCCCAAGGTGGCGATCAGAAACAAAGCCGTGGCACTGACGAACATGGCCTCGGGCTTATTGAGGAATTGCTCGGCAAGGGATTGCCCCAAGGGTTTGTCATCGGAAGAACGAGTGACGACGATACCGGCGGCGGTAGCGGTGAGCAGAGCAGGGATTTGGCTGACCAGCCCATCGCCGATGGTGAGGATGGTGTAGGTGCGCAACACCTCCATGATACCCATGTCATCATAGATGGCTCCGATGGTGATTCCGCCAATGATGTTGATAACGGTGATGATGATCCCGGCGATGGCGTCGCCGCGGACAAATTTGCTGGCCCCGTCCATGGCGCCGTAGAAATCGGCTTCCTGGGCGATCTGTTCGCGGCGTTTGCGGGCTTGAGCCTCGTCGATCAAGCCGGCGTTGAGATCGGCGTCGATGGCCATCTGTTTCCCGGGCATGGCGTCCAAGGTAAAGCGAGCGGCGACTTCGGCAATACGCCCCGCGCCCTTGGTGATGACGACAAACTGGATGATGACCAGGATTAAAAAGACAACCAGCCCAATGACGGCGTTCCCTCCGGCAACGATATCCCCAAAGAACTGAATGACCGCCCCGGCTTTGAATTGTTCACCCGAACTGGGGGTGAGGATCAATTTGGTGGAAGCGACATTGAGCGAGATGCGGAAAAAGGTCAGGATCAGCAGGACCGATGGGAAAGTGGTGAATTCCAGTGGATCGTTGAGGTAAATGGCGATCATCAAGACCAGCAGCGCAATCGAGATATTCAGCGCCAACAAGACAGAAAGTGCCGAGCCCGGGATATAGCTAAGCATGATGCCGAAGATCCCGATGAAGGAGAGGGCAAACAGGATGTTGGTCGCTCGTTGCACGATGGGGCTTTCAAAGGCAGTCGCCATGAATAATCAACCTTATCCTTCGGTGTTCACTTTCCGTGTCAGTTTATAGACATATGCCAGCACTTCCGCTACCGCCTGGTATAGATCCGGGGGGATCATGTTGCCGACTCCCACCAGTTTGTAGAGGGATTGGGCCAGGGGTCTGTTTTCGACAATGGGGATGTTGTGTTCTTTGGCGATCTCCTTGATGCGCCGTGCGATGAGATTGCGGCCCTTGGCCAGAACGATCGGCGCGGGGTGTTCCGCGGAATCATACTTCAATGCTACAGCATACTCGGTTGGGTTGGTGACAACAACCTCGGCTTCGGGCACCTTTTCCATCATGCGGCGGCGTGACATTTCCATCTGGATGGAGCGGATGCGCTGTTTGATTTTGGGGTCGCCCTGGACATCCTTCATTTCTTGCCGGACCTCTTCCTTGGACATTTTGAGATCCTGGCTCTGTTGCCAGCGTTGATAAGTAAAATCCAGAATGGCCAGGATGAACATGATGATGAGGGCTTTGATGGCCAGATCCAGCGATTGATAGCCGATAAAAATGATGATATCTTTGATATCCATGTCGATCATGGCCATGGTATCGGGGAGGCCTTTGTAGACGGTGTAAACCATGACCGGCGCGATAACAAACATCTTCAACACCGCTTTGATGAACTGTACCCGTCCACGCATGGAGAAGAGGTTCTTGAGCCCGCTGATGGGGTTGATTTTATTGAATTTCGGTTGCAGGGCGGTGGGGACCAGGATGAAGCCCACCTGGGCTACATTAATCACCAGCGCAACCACCATGAAAATTAGAAAGAATGGCGCGAGGATGGTCAGAACCCGCAGGCCGATCTCCCAGGTGAGCATTTGGATGCTTTCCTCGGTGATGTTGAGATAGGCGCTCTGCTGGAAATAGTAAATGATGGATTCCATGATGCCTTCATACAAGTCGTCGGCAAAATAATAGAATGCCACCACCCCACTGATGAGGATCATCGTGGTGTTAAGTTCCATGCTTTTGGGCACTTGCCCCTCGTCGCGGGCTTTTTGGAGCCGCCTGGGGGTTGCCTGTTCTGTCTTTTCCTGGCCGGATTCGTTTTCCGCCATGGGACTTTTCCTAACTTCCTAGAACTACGAAGGCTTCATGTTGTACAAGAACGCCTGGGCATAGATCGTGAATTTATAAAGATGCTGTTTGAAGGCATCGGTCACATAGGGCATGGACGCGGACAGGATCAGCAAACTGAGCGAGATGCGAAGCGCGAAGCCGACGACCATGATGTTCAACTGCGGCACGGTTCGGGCGATGAAGGCCTCGGCCAGGTTGATGAGCATCATCGCTCCGATGATGGGGGCTGCCAGCTGAATGCCCACCTTGAAAAGAATCGAGGCCATGGCGTATTTCCAGCCCTGATCGTCCAAAAAAATGTTGTAGGTGGTCTCACCATAAGCCGCGAGGGAATAGGCTCCCCCGGGGGGGAGAATCGAGAAACTGTCCGCGACAATGCTGATGACCGTTTCCGGGCCGTTGATCAGCAAAAAAATCATGGTGCCCAGCAGGGTGTTGATCTGGGCAATCAGAAAAATATCCTGCCCGGTGATCGGGTCGAAAACCGAGGCGGCAGAGAACCCGGCTTGCTGCCCGATGATTTCCCCAGCCAGGCCAATGGTTTGCAAGAGAACATTGGCGATGAAGCCCAGGGTCATGCCGATCAGGACTTCACCCCCCACCGCCAGCATGAACGCGATGACTCCATTATAAGTTTGTGTCACCTCCAGGATTTGCGTTCCGGGGGTGGTCTGGTGCAGTCCCCAGGCTGGCCCGATGAGAATGACGGCGATCCAAAAAGCGATCCCCGCACGGATGGAACCCGAGACCAGGGTGTTATCCAGGACCGGCGTGCTGAAGACCGCCGCGCTTACCCGCACATAGATAAAAAAGAACAGCATGAACTGGCTGTCATATGGTGCGGGCAGAATGTTCTGAAACACTTACCGTGCCACCTCGGGGAGGGCGTTGAACAACTGCAGCGTCAGGTTCAAAAGCCGGTTTACCAGCCAGGGCATGAGAAACATGATGGTCAGGCCGACCACGAACAGTTTGGGCACGATGGTCAGGGTTTGCTCGTTGATTTGGGTAGCGGCCTGAAAGACGCTGATCAGAACCCCGATCAAGAGACCCACGCCCAGAATGGGGAGGCTGATCACCAGGGAGTGATACATCATTTGCTGGCCCAGATTGATGATATACAGTTCATCCATGGTTTAGATTCTCCTATGACATGTTTTGGAAAAACGATTCGCCCAACGAGCGGACCAGGACCGACCAGCCGTCCACCAGGACGAAAAGCAGTATCTTGAAAGGCAGGGAGATGAACGCCGGCGGCAGCTGAAACATCCCCATCGAGATCAGGACGGACGAGGTGACGATATCCAGGATGAGGAAGGGGATGAAGATCATGAAGCCCATCATGAAGGCTTTTTTCAGTTCGCTGATCATGAAGGCGGGGATGAGGACGTGGGTGGGGACATCGTTCATGCTTTCTGGTTTGTTCATCCGGGCGATGGCCATCATCACGCCAACATCGTTGGCGCCCTGGGTGCCGATCTGCTCCCACATGAAATCGCGAAGGGGGATCAGGCTGCGCTGCAGCATGACATAGAAAGGTGGCATGCGTTCGGCGACGATTTTGCCGTAGGCATCCACATCGCCGGGATTCAAGGCGGGGATCTGGTTGTTCATGTAGGGTTGGATGGCATTGTTGTTAATCTCTTCGAAGACGGGGGTCATGATGTAGAAGGTCAAAAACAGGGCCAGTCCGACGATGATTTCGTTGGAAGGGGTTTGCTGGGTGCCGATGGCCCGGCGCACAAAGCCCAGCACGATGGAAATGCGGATAAACGAGGTGGCCATGATCGCGATACTGGGCAAGAGGGATAGGATGGTCATCAAGAAGAGAATCTTCAAGGTGAGGGAAACATCCTGCGGATTGGGTCCGTCATCGGATCCCAGTTGGAACACATCAGGGATGACCGGGGCTTGTTGCGCTGGGGCGAGGAGCGGCAAGGCCAATCCCCCAAAGAGCAGAAGCAACAGGAAGGTGGCTTTTTTGCTAGACATTGTCTTTCCCTTTTTTTTGCAGCCGCTTGGAGAGTCCGCCCAGGATGAGGAGGCTGTTTTTTACTTCGTCCTGCATACTTTGATTTTCCAAGGTGCTTTGCCAACGGGAGAGGTTGTTTTGGAACGAGGCGCTTGGTTTTTCTGGGCTGTCTGGGGTTCCTTCTGGGGGGAGGGGAGAGTCCAGTTCATCCAATTCCATCTCCAGTTTGGAGATCAGGGAAAGCTGATTGGCGCCCTCGCCGATCAGGAAGGTTTCGTTGCCCACTTTGATCAGGTGCAGTTTGGATTTTTGGGAGAGG